>JANXYS010000141.1 GCA_025355935.1 Chitinophagales bacterium
CCATTAATAATCTTGAGAACAGTCTGAACGCAACATATGCTTCGGAGGTTGATGGCAGTACACTTCAGCGTTCTATTGCATTCGGAAAAGAGGTGGCAGGCAGGGTAGCAAATTGGGCAGCTACTGATGGTACGGCAAATGTAAATCCCCCGTACGTTGCGCCGGTTGGTCCCGGGCTTTGGATCCCAACCGCCCCAACACCGGCGGTGTATCCATATGCTTCCCAGACCAGGCTAATCGTGCGAGGCTCAGATGATGGCACTCCACTTGTGCCGCCTCCCGCATTCTCGACAAATCCATCGTCTGCATTTTATGCAATGGTTAAAGAAGTATATGATGCATCACGAATATTGACACCCGAGCAGAAAGCGATGGCTCTATATTTTAAGGACGTTCCGGGTTATGGCCCCGGCGGCGGATTTGTATGGATACTTACGGAAGTAATCAGGCAGTCAAAACTTCCGCTCGACAGCGCAGCCCTTGCACTCGCGAAAGTGGGCCTTGCCACGCACGAGGCAACCGTATTACTTTTTAGAGCTAAATATATTTTTAATCTTATTCGCCCCGTCACTTATATTAAAATGGTGATTGACCCAACATGGCAATCTTTTATACCCACGCCCAATCATCCGGAATTTCCATCGGGCCACGCTGCTACTAATGGTGCAGTTTTCACGATGATGATTGATATGTTCGGCGATAATTATCCGATAACTCTCCATACGTATGACTACATGGGCTTTCGCTCACGCAGTTATACCTCATTCACACAAATTGGCAAAGACATGTTGGATAGCAGGTTTTATGGTGGCTTGCATTACACGCAAACTTGCGAGAAAAGCCTCGCTCTGGGAAATAAAGTGGGTCAGAATATTTTAAATACAGTGAAATTTTTAAAATAATAAGAGGCTGGTGAAAAAGATGATAAAAAGCACAATCTTCCTTCGGAAAGTTGTGCTTTTTATGTGCATACTTCGCTTCGTTTTTTTTTGCCTAAAACTTTGAATTTAACTCCGGATGCCGGACCGATGATATTTCAGCACTGCTACCATATAACCGCGTTTTGTTTACTGCCACTGGTCGTTCTGGTGTCATGAATTAAAGTTGCCTGGATTTTTCGGCAACTGTACGTTTATTTAACTAGGGAAAAACAAAATACAGCAGCGCACCATGTAAAAAAATATTTCGCGGGCATAGGATCTGTAATATATAGTTCTAATTTATAAAAATTTCGTTTCTTAGATGTTGAATGCAGATTTCTACGCTAACACAGTTCAGCAATAATTAATTAAATCTTAAAAATAAGTTTATGGCTGCCTACATCATTGCAGAAATCTCAATTACAGATCCTGTTGAGTATGAAGAATACAAAAAACTGACACCTGCAACTGTTGCAGCCTACGACGGTGCTTTTAAGGTGCGTGGTGCAAAAGCAGAATCACTGGAAGGTAATTGGGAACCAGGGAGAGTTGTGATCTTACAATTCCCTTCGATTGAAAGGGCCAAAGAATGGTGGAGCTCAGAAGCGTATTCTGAAGCAAAAGGTATCAGGCAGAGGGCTGCATTAAGCAAAATGATTGTGGTTGAAGGAGTATAATATGCAGTACATTTAATTTTTTGGGCTTTGAACGATACTACATGCGCTCTAATTTACAATAAACATTGCGCACCTCAAAAATCGTAGCCTAAACTAACATCACTTAATCAATTCTTATTAAAAATTATCTTTTGCTTAGTCTTTAATATGTGAGCATAGCCTGTGTAATGACGTACATCTCATAATAATTTACTGCAGCTAATTGTGGCTCATTTCACCTTTATAATTTTCCGCTGCTATGCAATTATATCATGTTGACGGGATAATTTTTGATTTAGACGGCACTTTGTGGGACGCTTCCGCTACCTGTACAAAAGCCTGGAATGCCACACTTGCGCAATCAGGCATTAAAGGTCATATGGTAAATGAGGATATGATTCGCTCTTTCTCCGGTATGCAGATTGAGAAAGTTTTTAAGGAGCAGTTTAGTTTTATTCCCCCGGATCTGCATCGGGGCTTGCTCGAATTATATAAAGTAAATGAGAAAAAATTTATGGCAGACTTCGGAGGCGAATTGTTTCCGGGCGTTCGGGAAGGTCTTGTAAAAATTAAAGATAACTATCAAATTTTTATTGTGAGTAATTGCCTGGACGGGTACATTGAAAATTTTATTGACCTAACTGGTTTGCAGCATATGTTTGTCGATTATGAATCTTCCGGCAGGACTGGTTTATCCAAGGCGGAAAATATTAGTTTAATTATAGAAAGAAATAATCTCAAACACCCTCTTTATATCGGCGATACAATATGGGATAAGGAAGCTGCTGGCCAGGTAAAAATACCTTTTGTTCATGCCACTTACGGATTTGGTAAAGTTGATGAAAGTGACGGCATAATTAAAAGCTTTACTGACCTGTTATTCCTTCTATCCGGCAGCGAACCCGGGGAAAAAAAATAAGAGTGTGTCACTCAGTCGTAATTTTAAACATTTTGTGATCTTTACGCTATAGGCTCCCTAAACAGCAATAAACTCCATGCCTGCCTGAAGCCTATTTCTCTAATAATTTGGTCTTTCCGGCTTTCTGCTTGTCCCACATATAAATAAATCCTAGTTTACTTGCATCTTTAATATTTGTAAACTATTTTAGCCTAACCGTTATAACCCGATAAAGACGACAAATGATCTTTCGCTTTATCCAGGGTCTTCAACCTGGTCTCAGCAAAGTTATCCTGCTATAACGGTTCTAATCTATCATTAACACACCCCTAATTATTCTCATCATTTCTCTGACTTTCAGGCAAGTTTGCATGCATTCTATTAACCTTTCGGATCATGACAGGGGATCTACTTTTTACGTCTATAATTAATGATCAATATTTCTATAATATCCATTGTAGAGACGGTCCTGTAATCATCATGCACCATAGATATTTTAAAAGTTCAATTAATTTATTTTCTTAAATATTAAACCGGACATGTTATGAAATCAAAATTATTACTTCAACTCAGTGGAGCCTTACTGGGTACATTTTTCCTTGCTTCCTGCGAGAGGGAGCATCACCATTTTTGTGATGGATCTGATACAATCAGTACAACAACGAAGGTATTTGCTACCGGGTTTAATAATCCGCGCGG
>JANXYS010000171.1 GCA_025355935.1 Chitinophagales bacterium
TTTAAACTTGGGGGTTTCGAAGGAGACATGAGTACCTGGAAAAATTTTGGCATGTGGAGCTATAAACTAATTGGCGATGGAAATCAAATGAGTGAAAAAAGCCGGCAGGTAATACTAGACCTTATTAAGAACCAAAAATCCGATAGGGACAAGGCCGCAGCTATCTATCGTTATCTGCAAGAAAACATGCGGTATGTAAGTATTCAATTGGGTATCGGCGGATGGCGGCCTTTTGAGGCGAATTTCGTGCAGGAAAAAAAATATGGCGATTGCAAAGCATTAAGTAATTATATGCAGGCTGCGTTAAGTGTTGCCGGTATTAAGAGTTACTATGCCATTGTAAATGCGGGTCGAAACGAACTACCGGCGCTCGAAGATTTTCCATCGAGTGAATTTAACCATGTAATCTTGTGTATTCCACAATCAAAGGATTCCATCTGGCTTGAATGTACCAGCAATACTAATGACTTCAATGAATTGGGAGACTTTACAGAAAATCGGAAAGCGCTTTTAATAACTGAAAACGGGGGAATACTGGTGTCAACTCCACGGAGCCGACCTGAAAAAAATGTTTTTAGTTGCAGGTCTGATGTAATAATTAATGAAGATGGTACCGGTAAAGTGTCTACTCTTTTTTCCGGTACGGGTGAATTCAAACAGTTGATGGTTTATTTTTTTAATCAGCGCAGTAAAGATGAACAGATCAAATACCTCGTAAAAATGATGGACTGGAAACAACCTGACGCTTGTGAAATTAAAAGCGGAAGCAGGCAAAATACGCCTTATCTAACTTCTGCCAACATGGATTATGAGCAACTTTACGTCTTCAAGGCTGGATCAAAAATGTTTTTTCAACCACGGTTCTATTCCTTTTTCGATGAAGAAATCGAAGAGAATGACAAACGAAAGCAAGATTACTTTTTTTCGAACCCCTACGTAAAAAAAGACTCGACTTTGTTTACCCTGCCTGTTGGTTTTATACCTGAGCAACTTCCTCCAAATAAGATAGTGAAAGGTACGTTCGGAAGATTTGAAAGCAGCTACCATTGGGATGAAGTCAACAACAAAGTCTTAGTTTCCTCAATGCTCGAAATCAATCAACAGCAAATTGAAGCTAAGGACTATCGCCTGCTTCTAAATTTTAAAAGAGATGTTGAAGCGGACTTAAACCAACGAATTGTTATAAAGCGAAAATAGATTCCAGCTTTTGATTACTGCAGTAGTGCATTGAATCCGCGTTGCAGGTCTGTAATGATATATTCTGTTTCTTCAAGGCCAATATATAACCTGATCAACCTGTGATCAGGTTTTGCAGGATTAAAATGGGCGCGGCTCATACCTGCGCATTTAGGAATAATCAGGCTTTCGTGCCCGCCCCAACTGACTGCCATCAATATATGTGTGAGGTTGTTGCAGAAGGATTCCACCTGGTCAATAGAGTCAGCCTTTAATACAAAACTCATTAAGCCACATGCGCCAGACATTTGTTGCTTTGCTAAATCATATTGTGCAAAATCTTTGTCGAAGGGGAAGATTACTTTTTCAACTTGCTTGTGATTATTTAAAAAGTCGAACACTGCCGCAGTTGTGTTAGTGATATGCTTTAAACGCATTGGCAGCGTTCTTAGACCCCGAATCAATAACCACGCATTGAACGGTTGTATGCCACTTCCTATGTTCATGTATTCGCTGTCGAATATTTTTTTGATCATTTTATTGTTTCCACACAGTATACCGGCGATTACGTCACTGTGGCCGCTGATATACTTGGTTGCAGACTGCAGTGTTAGGTCGATGCCAAAGGCAATTGGCTTTTGATAGATAGGGGTACAATAACTGTTATCGCAGATCGTAATGATACCTTCGGCGCGGGCTAGTTCAGCAACAGCCTGCAAATCCTGGAGGGCATAGTCCCAGCTATTTGGTGTTTCGAGATAAATCAGAGTGGTATTTGGCAGGATCGCCCGTTCAAAGTTTTCTATAAAACGCCCGTCAATGTAAGTGGTGGTTACCCCAAAACGTGGCAAAATAACATTAAACATTTTTTGTGCCCAGGTATAAGGTTTGTTAACGCTTACAATATGGTCCCCTTGTTTCACATTGGCTAAAACTGCGGCGAAAATTGCAGCTGCGCCACTATTGAAAATTAGACAATCGTCTGCACCATCCAGGGCGGCAAGTTTCTTTCTTAAGATATCTACCGTGGGGTTCCGGCCCCGACTATACAAATAGGTAGTGTACTCATCTGCAAAAGCATGTCGCATATCGTCCACTGTATTAAATGCAAAATTGCTGCTCTGAATAATCGGTGGGGCTATAGCATTATAATAATTTTCCCGGTCTTCTGCGAGTTCATTGATGATATAGGAGATGTCCATAATTTACTTTTTAGAATAAGTTTTCACAATAAAAAAAAGTGCTATAAATCCAAAGAGGATAAGTAGCCCTGTCAAGGCTGTGTATGGCCTATCTATAAAAATACTCACCGCAACAAAAAGATAAGCAGAAATGAAGATTATCGGCATTAGTGGAAACAATTTCATTTTGTAAATGCCGGTGTTGTCTAGATGACGGGTACGTTTCCTTAGAACGAAAATTGTTGCTGCAGAAAGTACCATTCCAAAACTATCAAGGAAGATCGTAAAGCTGAGTATCTCGTCAAACGTCTTTGCCCAAAACACAATCAGTGCGCACAGCGAAGCGAAGATGCTTAATGATGTAAGTAGTACATTCGTTTTGATGGTTCGTTTACCAAAAGCAGAGGGCAACACGCCCTCCTCGCTCATAGCCTGCATTACCCTCGGATTGCTCATCAGCAGTACATTAACATAAGCAAGTACTGATAAAAAAAGAAACACCGACAATATATTACCTGCCGCGGTTCCGAAAATATGACTGGCCATAATGGCCGCAATACCCTCACTGGTTTTTAATTGTTCAAACCCGATGATTTTGTAGTACGCGTAATTTATCCCGAGGTAGAGAAAAAGTATGATAATAATTCCCATCACTATGCCTCGCGGAATATTTTTTGCGGGGTTATCTACTTCTTCGCCAAAGTTGATTGACTGCTGGTACCCGCCATAAGTGAAAGAAACAGCTACAAGCCCTAAACCAAAAGCTTTAATATATTCCATTAGTGTAGGGCTAACTTTCGTTGCAGTTGTCTGATGTAGAGTGTTAACTCCATCCGAACTAAAAAAAAGCGGGGTGATAAGCAGGAGAATCATGCTGATTTTAATGATGGTGAGAACATTTTGTGTTCGGGCACTCATTTTTAAACCAAGGAGGTTAACTCCATAGAAGAGTACTATAGAAAAAATTGCAATGGCTATTTGGATTTCCTGTCCGTTTTCTGACGATGGTATTAATACCTTGATAATATATTCAGCACCTATCAGGGCTACACCAGCAAGAGATGCCGCATTTGAGATAAGTATGATGCAGTTAACGCCAAATGCAATAGATGGATGATAAGCATACGAAAAAATTTTATAGTAGCCGCCTGTTACCGGGTAGCGGCTCCCAATTTCCGCATATGTCAGGGCCCCGCAAAGTGCGATGAGCCCTCCTGTAATCCAGGCTCCAAAAAAAACTCCAGGGGTTGGTGAATTAGCTGCAACATTTACGGGCGTTCTAAAAATCCCCATGCCGATCACGAAACTTACCATGATCATAGTAAAGTCGAATAAATTCAATTTCCGTTTTAATAACATGCTGAAAAGATACGAAGCAATCGTAAACTGATGTACTCAAATTAGTTGCGCGCGAAACTTGCCGGCGTGTTTTTGAAATTGACGAGGTTAGATTGCAAAAAAAAGATGGGACAGCAGCAATTCTAAATACATCCAGGCAGGATAAAACTTTCAATGTTTAGAATGATCGGATAAAATCAAATCATATTGTTAATGACTCGACTTAGGAATGCGTGAATTTAGCGGGTAAAAGGATTTGCATCATGATTTGAAAAGTAACAGCCTCAAAGTATAGAGGTTCGCTACCAGAATAGTTATTACTCGATTTCAAAAATCGGGTTGAAGCTGCGGTCAGTGTAAAGTTCCTAACTAGTATTATTCGTGGTACTTTAGCCACCCAGTGCGTTATGATTGGCCCTTAATTCTTTCGTTCACTTAAATTATATTCTTTTCATTGATTTACAGGCAGTTATTCCTTAACTTAAGAATATTCAGACATAAAGTTAGCAGGTCAAAAGCAAAAAAGGACGCACGCTAGTGACAAGTTTGCCAAACTGTTTTATTTCGTGAACTTTATTTTGTAAACATTTTAAAAGTTTACAGTCATATTTGGCCTCGTTTTGTTGAATATCAATTAACTATGTTTGTAAACTTTTGATCAATTTGAAGATTTTATACCCCATTTTGATGTAAATGTTTACAAAAACTTTGTTAGTCAAATTGGAAGCACTTGGGCCTATCCCACCAGGCATTAATGCGCCGCGACATTGGATAGAGATTATAAGGGAAATAATTGTTTTAAGTTTTGGAAGTTGGTAGATTTGCGCGGGAAAAGTTAGTCTTATACACTGCCCGATAGTATAATGGTAGTACAACAGATTCTGATTCTGTTTGTCTTGGTTCGAATCCAGGTCGGGTAACTTTTAATTTCATAGAATATACAGGAGTTAATTCATTCGTTAATTACTCATAATAAAGTATAGTGAGCTTGCAAGGTGCAGGATCCGCGGATTTCCATAAGTATCCTCTAGCTTTTGTCCTCTGTCGCCAGGTAGAATTTATTCTTTTCATCACCTTTATATCCCTACATTTGCAGCGATTTGGTTTTTTCGCCCCGGCGAAAAATTAATAGGGAAGTAGGTGAAATTCCAACACTATCCCCGTAGCTGTAAGCTCCGTTACTTGTTCATTCTTCAGGCCACTGTTCCGTTTAGGCGGGTATGGGAAGGCGGTGAACATGGAGTAAGTCAGAAGACCTGCCAGGTTAAATTTGTTCATCGCATAGCTTTCGGGTGAAAGGCAAGCGGGATTGGTAGTTATATGATGTCTTCCAAATTCCAGAGTGCAGATGACATGACTTTTTGATGCAGTAAACATTCGTATGCGTACAGGGCAACCTACACTCCCTTCCAATTATATCCGGGCTATTTTTATGGCCGCCGGTGTAATGTTGCTATTTGTAGCGCAAACTTATTCTCAAAAAGTTGATACGTTGCCTAATGTAAATGTTCGGGCCGTCAATATAAATGACTCACATTCTTCACTTCCATACCAGTTCCTCGGTAAAGAAACTTTATCCAGGCTTAACAGTCTATCAGTAGCAGATGCAGTAAAATTCTTGCCAGGGGTAATGGTTAAAGACTATGGAGGAATTGGCGGGTTGAAAACAATTTCGGTCAGAAGTCTTGGTGCAAATAGCACCGGTATAATGTACGACGGAATAATGATATCTGATGCCCAAAATGGACAAATAGACCTGGGGAAACTATCATTGGATAACGTCGATAACATCGCTTTATACGCCGCGCAGCCTGATGATATCCTTTTACCTGCGCGAACATTTTCTGCCTCCTCGATAGTGGTAATTAAATCAACGCTCCCTCAAAGTAATACGGTTAAATCGTCATCAGGACGTATCTCGTTTAAGACTGGATCATTTGGGTTCCTATCCCCTGCAGTTTTTCTCCGGTCTTATCACGGCAAGCATTTCCATCAGCAGCTAAGCACAGAATATCAACATGCAAGTGGAAAATATTTCTTCAAAGGATATGAAAGCGGCAGCGGAAAGAAGGTTCGCAGCAATGCATCGGTTAATGCGCTGCGTTTGGAATACGATGCGGGATATTCCCTTTCGGATAGCAATTTTATAACATTTAAGAGCTACTATTATAACTCCCGTCGCGGCCTTCCTGGTGCTATCGTATTATATAACACCCAAACCCACGAGAAGCTATTGGACGAGAATTTTTTTGTACAGGGTTCATGGCGTAAAAGCTTATCGGCTTTAAGTAATCTACTTTTTAATGTTAAATATTCATTTAATAAGAATAAGTATTCTGATCCTGATTTCCCAAACTCTCAGGGTGGAATTGAAAATAATTTTCTTCAGAATGAGTTTTATTTTTCTGGTGTTTATGCTTTTAAGTTTTCTAAAGTTTTCTCATTTTCTTACGGCAACGATTTCTACGTAACAACACTTAGAAGACACGATGACTTTTCACAAGGTTTTGTAATGCCTGTCCGGTCATCATGGCTCAATAACTTGGCGTTTAAGGCTAAATTTACAAGGATGGAAATATTGGGCGATTTACTTTACAGCCGCATATCAGATAAAGTAAAATCGGGTAATGTAGGGAACGATATTAATGCGCTGAGTCCAACCTTGGCATTTGCCGTTTCTCCATTTGTATCCGTCCCGCTTAGCTTTCGGGCCTTTTATAAACAAACATTCCGGGTACCTACGTTTAATGACCTCTATTATACATTTATAGGTAATCCGTCGCTTAGGCCCGAATATGCAAAACAGTACAATGCAGGACTAACGTATACGAAGAGCAGCAAACACTTAATACAGACGATAGTAATTACTTCCGATTTCTATGTAAATGATATTACTGATAAAATTATTGCCGTTCCAAGGCAAAATCTTTTTCAATGGACAATGCTGAACATTGGCACCGTAAAGATTATTGGTGTAGACGCCGCGGTTCAACTATATTCAAAAAAATTTGAAAAAAGTTTTATCACAACTCGTCTTTCTTATACCTATCAGGAAGCTCTAGACAAATCTTCGGGCTCGCCTTCTTATAATAACCAGTTGCCATATACTCCAAAACATTCAGGAAGTATGACCTGGCAGTTTTCGGGCGAAAGATTAACTGCAACATATAACGCTATTTTTTCTGGCTACCGGTATCGTATAGGTGATCAAACCAATGAGAACCTCGTAAAAGAATGGGCCACGCAGGATATAAACGTAAGCTACAATTTTACTGGTGGAAAAATAGTAAGATACAAATTGACATTTGAAGCCAATAATATCTTCGATAAACAGTACGAAATAATTCGCTACTACCCCATGCCGGGTCTGAATTTTCGTGCAGGATTAAATATGCAATTTTAAACCCTTATAACATACAACATGAATAACATTTTTAAGATTCTCGTGCCTACAGTCCTGCTTCTCAATGCTTGCAGTAAAGATGATCCAATAACTGCACCTCCTGTTTTACAGCCTTCAAAAGGCATATACGTGCTAAGTGAAGGTAGTGGCGGCAATAATTCAAAGCTTGGATTTTACAATATTGGAAATGGAACATTCAATGGTGATTTTTTCAGGCAGCAAAATGGCTCAGATCTCGGGCAGATTGCGAACGACATGATACAGTATGGTAGTAAAATATACATCGTGATGAATCAATCGAGTAACGTTACTGTTATTACGGCCGCAACCGCAATGTTGATCAAAAGAATTGATCTTGTAAACGGTGCTACAAAGCGTTTTCCACGTTATGCAGCAGCCTATAAATCTCACGTTTATATTTCCGCCACCGATGGTACAGTAAGTGTTATTGACACTGCCTCACTTGCTATTGTGAAAACTATTCCGGTAGGCGCCAATCCTGAAGGCTTGGCTGTTTCAGGTAATTACCTCTATGTAGCTAATTCCGGGGGCTACAATGCAACGCCTGATTCAACCGTAAGTGTAATTGACTTAAATACGCAGATGGAGATTAAAAAAATTATTACCGGCACCAAAAATTCGCAGCGGGTTGAGGTGAACTCTATGGGAGATGTGTACGTTAGTGGATATGGTAATTTTGGTTCCATTCCCGCATCAGTTTCAGTTATAAATAGTTCTACTAATACAATTAAATCTGAGTTAGGCACAAATTACAACTATCCATTTTTCAGGTTGTATCACGATGTTGCTTTTTTCTATAATAACTATGGGGGCTCGGGTACGGCAAAAGTATATAACACCATTACCAACACTCTCATTCGTGCTGAATTTATCACCGATGCATCAATTGTTACAACGCCCTATGGTATAAATATTGACGAGGAAAACGGCGATGTTTACATAACAGATGCTAAAGATTACAGCAGCGCGGGATCGGTTACCAGTTTTGACAAGGATGGGAAAATGAAATTTTCATTTTCTGTCGCACCTGGCATAAATCCAAATAAGGTAATTTTTACAAGATAATAAGCAAACAATTCAGGGATAACGATGTTGTATAACCCAATAAGGAATGCAACATCTTTAATTTTTTTTCACTATGTCAGCTATACCAACAAATGTAGTAGTGCCGCCAACCGG
>JANXYS010000181.1 GCA_025355935.1 Chitinophagales bacterium
GTTGGTGCCGGACAAATGATCCCGGGCTTTGATGCTGCCTTGCCTGGAATGGCAGTGGGAGACAAAAAAACAGTAAACATCGCTGCAGTTGATGGTTATGGAGAATTTAATCAAAATGCAATCATAGAATTTCCCAGAGAAAATGTTCCGGACGATATGAAGCTTGAGCAGGGAATGAGTTTAACCCTAAGTAACGAGGATGGCCAACCCTTCCCGGTAATTGTGAAAGAAATTAAGGAAGATTTAATTATCCTTGATGCGAATCATTTTCTTGCGGGTAAGGAACTTGTATTTGACATAGAGCTGGTGGAGATTTCCAAATAATAAATTTTGATTTTATACGTGAAGCAGTTTACATTCGTAAGCTGCTTTTTCTTTCCAGTTATTAAAAATATGCTATGTTCAATATTGATAACAACATGCTTGCGGAACGTTTTATGCGTTATGTAAAAATAGACACGCAAAGTGATCCCCAGGGCGACTCTCACCCTACAACAGAGAAACAAAAGAATCTATCAATACTTCTTTTTTCAGAGTTGACTGAACTAAATGTGCAGGTAGAAAAAGATGAGTTTGGATATGTTTACGCAACGATTCCTTCAAACAGCTCTAAAAAAAAGATACCTGCCATTTGCTTCTGTTCTCATGTTGATACCGCTCCTGACTGCAGTGGCACAGGGGTTAAACCCATCCTCCACGAAAATTACAGTGGCGGTGATATCATTTTGCCTGATGATCAACGACAGGTTCTTTCAATAAAGACTAGCCCATACCTGCAAACGCAGATTGGCTCAGCTATTATTACGGCGAGTGGGAATACGCTTCTCGGAGCAGATGATAAAGCAGGAGTGGCTATTATTATGCAGGCTGTGCATACACTTGTTTCCGACCCCGCCATAAAACATGGCAACCTCAAAATCGTTTTCACTCCGGACGAAGAAGTGGGTAAGGGCACCGCTAAAATCGATATGGCAAAAGTGGGAGCGGATTTTGGATATACGCTCGACGGCGGTGAAGCGGGAAGTCTGGAAGATGAAACTTTTAGCGCGGACGGCGCCACAATCACGGTCCATGGGGTAATTGCACATCCTGGTTATGCAAAAAATGTACTGATTAATTCAATGAAGATAGCAGGTGAAATATTAGATGCCTTACCAAAAGATGAGTGGAGTCCGGAAACTACAGAAGGGCAACAAGGATTTGTACATCCTGTTGCGCTTAGCGGTATTGCAGAAAAGACGACCATTGGATTTATTGTCCGCGATTTTAAAACCCCCCAATTAGCAGTTCACCACGATAGGCTTAAAGGCATTGCTGAAAAAATTGTATCTGCTTATAAAGGCGCAACGATGGAATATAAATTGACTGAACAGTACCGGAACATGAAAGATATTTTGGTATCCTATCCACAAGTTGCAGAATATGCGGCTGAGGCAATCAGGCGATCTGGCCTGGTTGTTAAGCAGGAGAGTATCCGGGGTGGCACAGATGGCAGCAGACTTTCTTATATGGGGCTTCCGTGCCCGAATATTTTTACAGGAATGCAGAATATTCACAGCAAGCTTGAATGGGTTGGGGTGAAAGACATGTCCAAAGCTGTTGAAACACTTCTTCACCTGGGCATGATCTGGGAGGAACATGGTACCGAGAACTGATATAACAGAAGAACAGTTATACCGCGGCATTCAAGTGTAGTAACAATTGTAATACTCACTCTAATTACTAAGCTTATAATTTGGCCTTAATAGCTTATAAAATTTTCCCTTGTAAACATAACTGGAGTTGTCTTACACAGTTCAATAATAAATACCAGAGTGAACATCCGGAAATTTTTTACAGCTACGGCGCCTACACCCACACTCGTTTAAAAGTTTTGCCGGCTGTGATGTTTAATCAGATCAAACAATTTATGCTATCTTGGGTGTAAATTATTTGATATGGATTTAATAAGAGATTACTGGTGGCTCATACTGCTTGTGTTCGCCTTGCTGGGTTGCTTCGTTACAATCAACCAGGGCTTTATCGGCGTTGTTACGATGTTTGGGAAATATCAGCGCATCATGCGTCCTGGTTTAAACTTCAAAATCCCGTTCCTGGAGCAGATCTTTAAAAAGGTGAGTGTTCAAAACCGTTCAGTAGAACTAGAGTTCCAGGCGGTGACCATCGACCAGGCCAACGTGTACTTTAAGTCTATGTTGCTTTATTCTGTTCAGAATGAGCAGGAAGATACAATTCAGAAAGTTGCGTTTAAATTTATCAGCGACAAAGATCTTATGCAGGCGCTGATACGCACAGTCGAAGGAAGTATCCGCGCATTTGTATCTACTAAGAAACAGGCAGAAGTGTTAAACGTTCGGAGAGATATCGTTGAAAATGTAAAAGAACAGGTAGATGTAGCTCTCGAAGGATGGGGATATCATTTGCAGGATCTGCAGATTAATGACATCACTTTCGATGAAGCTATTATTACCAGCATGAGCAAAGTAGTAGCTTCGAATAATTTAAAAGCCGCCGCTGAAAACGAAGGTCAGGCTTTACTTATTACAAAAACTAAGGCAGCCGAAGCAGAAGGAAATGCTATAAAGATTGCGG
>JANXYS010000185.1 GCA_025355935.1 Chitinophagales bacterium
ACTCTGCAGGAGCGCAAACAATTATCACTTACGGAAACAGTACTGTTAGTAAGGATGAATTTTGGAGAGCATACAACAAAAATAAACAGGTCGTTGCAGATAAAGAGAAATCTCTTCGTGAATATATTGACCTCTACAGCAATTTTAAATTAAAAGTAAAAGCAGCACAGGATTTAAGACTGGACACTTTGCAACAGCTCAAAAATGATGTTGATAATTTCAGGAACCAGATAATGGAAAATTACCTGAGTGATGAAAAGGGATTAAAAAGATTGCAGACGGAAGCTTTTGATCGCAGTCAGCGCGATGTGCATACTGTTCATTTTTCAATCTCAGCCACTGGCTCTGATAGTTTAAATGCAGAAAAAGCCATTCGTGAGCTCTACAGTCAATTACTAACTGGTAACGGCAATGATGAGTCCGTTGTTCAGAGTATCTCAGCTAAATATGTTCCAGTTCGCGAGGCTGACATTGGCTTTATCACGGCTTTTACACTTCCATATGAATATGAGAATATTGTCTATAACATCAGGCCCGGAAAATATAGTCCGCCGTACCGCTCAAAAAATAGCTGGCATATCTTCAAATTAGTGGAAGAAAAACCCGCGGCGGGAAAGTGGAAAATAGCCCAGATTTTATTTTCATTTCCGCCCGACGCGAATGATGAAAAAAAGAATCAAATAAAACGCCGCGCTGATTCTGTTTATAATTTATTACAGAAAGGATCTTCATTTGGAGCGGTGGCAAAGGAGTTTAGCGATGACAAAATTACTTACCTAACGGAGGGTGAATTACCGGAATTTACTTCTGGTAAGTTTGCTTATTCTTTTGAATCCGAAGTTTTTAAATTGAAAACAGATGGCGATATAAGTAGGCCCTTTAGTACAGCATTCGGATATCATATCGTAAAACGCATTAGCCAGGTGCCTGTGATTAACGATAGAAACGACGAAGCTTACCAATTTGAACTAAAACAAAAAATATTAGCGGATCCCCGGATTAATATCGAGCGTGAAAAATTTGCACGTGAAATAGTTACCCGTACTGGGTTCAAGCTTACGGGTAATGTCTATGAATATGATCTGCTTCGATTTGCCGACACCTTAATGAAGAACTTTTCGGAATCACAAACCAAGAACTCACCTATCAGCAAAAAAGTTATTGCGCTCTTCGCTGATAAAACGCCTGTTTTCGGACACAATTGGTTAAAATTTGTACATGATTATAAAGGTAATTCTGAACAATTTAAAGGTGAGTCTAATAAGGAGTTGTGGCAAAAATTTGTCATTTACACCAGTGTGGAGTTTTATAAAAAACATCTTGAAGCTTATAATGAAGATTTTCGGTTCCAGATGCAGGAATTCAAAGAAGGCAATATGCTTTTTGAGGTAATGGAGAAAAACGTTTGGAATAAGGCGTCTGCAGATGCCTCAGCTCTCAAAAAATATTATTCTGAAAATAAGAGTAAGTATAAGTGGGAATCAAGTGCCGACGTTTTGGTTTTTAATTGTAGTTCCGGGAAAATTGCGGAGAACGCATTGAGTGCGCTAATAGCCGGTAAAGATTGGAAAAGACTTGCAGAGGAAAGCAGCGCAACCATCCAAAGTGATAGTGGTAGGTATGAGTTAAGCCAGATAACAGGAGTAGAAACTGCAGGTTCTATTGAACCCGGAAATTTCTCTAAAATTGTGAAAAATACTGATGGATCAGCATCATTTGTAAAGTATGTGCACGTTTATACGGCTGGAATGCAGCGCAGTTTTGATGAAGCAAGGGGGTTGGTGATTAATGATTATCAAAATATCCTTGAACAGAAATGGCTCGCCTCTCTTAAAAATAAATATCCCATTAGAGTAAATGAATCAGTTTTTAAAACACTTTTGAAGTAATATTAAATCCTCATTCCTCCCCTTCCCGCCGAATGGCAGGCTTTTTGTTTTAGTGGTGCCTGCAAACCAATGAAGCCATGTGATCACTAATTATTCATAGCACGGGCCGTTGTTAACTATTACTAAAATGAAACACACCATGAAAAAATTATTACTGGGTTTAATCGTTCTATCCTCTGCCCTATCCACCAAATCACAAACTGTTTATGTTCAGGGAGGTGTTAACCTTGCAAACATTTCAAACAATACTGCAGGGCAAACATCGGATCGGAACACACTGACTACATTTAATGCAGGCGTCTTGGCCCGTTTTGGCATTTCACCCGTATTTGATCTGGAATCCGGGTTGCTATTAACCGGTCATGGATCTAAATCGGTTACGTATTTTACCAGCAGTACTCAAGATAATTACGTTAAGGCAAAGTTTAATCCGTATTATGTTGAACTTCCCTTGAATGCGCTCGTGAAATTTCCCCTGGCAAAAAGCGCTCATTTATTCGTCAGTGCCGGACCGTATGTAGCTATCGGCGTTGGAGGGAAATCGAAACTGGAGTCGAGGTTTGGCGGAGCAACTACGGAATCAACTTCAACTATTAAATTCAGCAAGGACGATCCTACTACGACTGCCCAGGAAGGAGCTGCTTATGATCGCTTAAAACGCTTTGACTATGGAGCTAACTTCGGCGCTGGAATAGATTTCGGCTCTGCTATGATTAAACTGGGATACGGGCTTGGGCTGGCGAAAATAAATTCTACCCAAACAAATAATAATGCGGACGACAAAAATAAATATCGCACATGGAGTATTTCTGTTGGAATACCGTTAGGTAAATAAGATATATTGTGCAATAAGTATAGCAAAAAGAGGCTGTCTCATAAGTACGAGGCAGCCTCTTTTTTATTCGGATCCCTGATGGAGAGGTGTTGTCATTTAAGAGAATCTCAAGGCAAATTTTTATTTATAAGGTGGACTCTTTTTATGATTATAATTTGCTCACAACGTCTGCTATTAGATTTGGCTTCCCCAGTGTGTAATAGTGGAGTACCGGTACGCCAGCTTTTTTTAATTCCTTTGATTGATAGAGCAACCACTCTGCACCCACTGTTTCAACCTCGGCGTCGGTCTTACATTTGATCATTTCATTTGATAAAGCAGTTGGAAGGTCAATATGAAAGATTTTAGGAAGTATCGTAAGCTGTTTTATATTGTAAACAGGTTTCAATCCTGGTATAATTGGAACCGTTATTCCAAGTTCCCTGCAGGCTTTCACAAAAGAAAAATATTTTGCGTTATCGAAGAACATTTGGGTAACTATATAATCCGCGCCGGCATCCACTTTTTGTTTCAGATATTGGAGGTCAGAGTCCATATTTGGCGCCTCAAAATGTTTTTCAGGATAACCGGCTACCCCAATACAAAACTTAGTTTTAGAAGTGTTTTTTAAATCTTCTTCTAAGTAAATCCCGTTATTAAGATTGCTAACTTGCTTCAAAAGATCAACGGAGTACTTATGCCCGCCGGGTTCGGGCTCGAAGCCAGCCTCATTTTTAGCAGCATCTCCGCGCAGCACCAGAACATTATCAATACCCAGATAATTAAGATTGATAAGCGCATCCTCCGTTTCATTTATACCAAATCCACCACATATCAGGTGTGGAACAGTGTCCACATTATATTTGTTCATGATGGCTGCGCAGATTGATTCTGTACCGGGTCGTTTCCTTACCACAACTTTAACAAAACTACCATCACTATTCTTTTTAAAGACATGCTCACTACGGTGATAAGTAACATTTATAAATGCCGGCTTATGTTCCATCAGCGGATCAAGATGTTGATATAAACTCTGTATTCCTTTGCCTTTTAGTGGAGGGAGTATTTCGAACGATACCAGAGGTCCTGTTGCGTGATTAATATGATCAATTACTTTCATTAAAATATTTAAGGAGACAAAGATAAGTCAAAAACAAAAATGATTTAAGTAAGGCCTTGAGGAATACATAACGACACCAGTTATTCGATATAGTTGCGCATGTCATCCCACCTTTAGCATGCGCGGGCTGAGTATATTAATGTTGATTGTTTGTCAGGCAGGGTATTTTAAGATTTTGGTAATCTTGCATTGTATCTCCAAAGCTAATATTACATCACCTATTTTTGCCAAAACATTCCTTTTGAGTTTAAC
>JANXYS010000199.1 GCA_025355935.1 Chitinophagales bacterium
AATAAAAAATCCGATTCATGGTCGGTAAAAAATGGAACCTTGTATTGTAAGGGAAGCACTGAAGATAAAAGCGACAAGAGAGCTGATCTTATTACAAAAGCCCAGTTTGATAATTTTGATTTTTCAGTTGACTGGAAAATATCTCCTGCAGGCAATAGCGGAATAATTTACCTATTTAACGAAACCGAAAAATCGGATTACCTAACCGGTCCAGAATATCAAATAATAGATGATAAAGGTTTTCCGCAAAAGCTGGAAGACTGGCAAATGACAGGTGCCAACTATGCTATGGACCCAGCCCCTGATGCCGTTACAAAACCTGTAGGGCAATGGAACAAAACACGCATTGTAGTTAATAAAGGCCATGTAGAACATTGGCTTAATGGCAAGAAAATAGTGGACACGCAAATGTGGACTCCCGAATGGCAGAAGAAAAAAGAATCAGGCAAATGGAAAGATGCACCCAACTATGGCACTGTTAAAAAAGGCCACATCGCACTACAAGATCATGGCAGCGAAGCATGGTTTAGAAATATAAAAATCAAAGCTTTGTAAAGCCACAATAAAAACAACAGCCCTGGAAATTGCCAGGGCTGTTTTGTGTGCAGAAAATACAATCACTAAACGCCATAAATAATTGTGATAATAAATTATGAATAAAAGCTACAAAAAATAAAAAGCCTTTATAGCTGCTGGTATCTATTTTTATTAAACTTTTCACAATGAGAAAAATCCTCATATCAATACTTACTCTTTCCTTAATAAAAATGGCTACAGCCCAGCAAATAATTCCTTTATACACAGGATTAATATCCAACGCATAAGCAAATGATATAAAAGAAAAGCTGGTTTTAGGGGATGATGGAACACCACGGGTTAGTAAAGTGATAGAGCAAACGCTACTGCATTTTTTCCTTCAAATGTGGTCAGATTGGTTGAAGGTTTGGATGCAGAAGAACAGTTTGCTTTTAAGCAAATGATCATGGTCATTAGTTAACGCCAGATTTATTAGAGAATTTGATATTGTTTCTTTTAATTGCTAACAGTAATTACTATTTTGCTAAATCAAAACTATCAATATGGAAAGCTTAATTGATTCACAAAAAACAATGAGATTTTTGTGTGTAAGAAATAAATATTAAAAGTTTGAAAGATATGTTTTCGCTATTTTTCTTCTTAGCGATTCGCCCTTCAGTTCTAACCGGTGAGCATCCGCTGTCAGTCTGTCAATTATTGCGTCTGCGAGGGTTGGGTCATTGATGTACTCATACCATTGGCGACCGGCAGTTGAGATGTAATCAGAATGCTTTTTTTACCTTAACGATCCTCCAGCAATTGCAATAGGGTAAGTCTTACTTCCTGCGTGAGCATTTATAGTCCAAAGTCATAGAGTATGATCAGCGTTTGCCGTTCCAGGTGATTAAGTAATTTGATATAAGAGCCATCTAATTTGGAGAGCGTTACCTTTTCTATCAACCGATTCATATTGAGGTGGCTGTTTTTATAACCCTGGACGCATGCCTGATGGCCGAGTGCGCAAGCCAGGTAACTTTTACCGCAACCTGTGGATCCGGTGATTAAAACATTTTCTCCCTGCTGGAGGTAACGTCCTTCCATGAGTGTCGCCATTTGTTGTTTGCTTAAGTTGCGAGTCTGGCTGCATTCTATTTGCTCAACGGTAGCGGGCAATCGTAATTTTGCCAGATTAGATAATAAGCCGTTTTTTCATTGTTGCGGTTGAGTTCTTCCGATTGTACTAATTGTGCGATCAGGTCGGGGACCTCCAGTTGCTGATCAAGGGGTAGTTCCAACTGAGAACTATAAGCCCGGTACATACCCTGCAACCGCAGGTGTTTCATTTGTTCAAGTGTTTGTGTTGTGTTCATGTTGACTTTGTTTTAATGATAATTATTGATAATGATCTTTACCCCTGATGTAATCGTGGAGGGGTATACGGGTATTATTTTCGGGCATGATTATTTGCTTATCGAGGCCTCGCTCAAGTATGTTTTTAATCATCGTATAGTTGACGCGGGTGCCTTATAAGGCTCTGCTACAAGCTACTTCCAGAAGCTGTGTACCATACTTTTTTTGTAATAAGAGCATACCAAAGCAAGCCTTATAATTTTGTTCAATATAAATACTGTTTTCCAACATCAGCGTAGCAGCCTGTAAAACGCACGGACCTATAATGATAGCCCGGCCCAGGAGGTCGTCTTTATTCCAGCCTTTAATAGTATGCATTCGCTGGTGATGTGGGGGCATATGATCGACCCGCGTTGTATAAGCTTTACAGTGCGGTTTGCGTACGTGTAAAGCAATCCGATCGCTGATGAGGTATACTTCCACCACCCGGCTGTCGTACAACACTTTTACCTTTTTGCCAACATGCTGATAGGGCACACTATAGTAGAGATGATCCTCGGAGGGTTGAACATGATAGTTACGCTGAACAGTTAGCATAAGTACTTTTTTAGGACTAACGGGTTCGGAGGGCAGCAACTTCAATAAATCCTGGTCATGCTTATCATAAAAATACCATCGACTATAGGCTGTATTTTTATAAGGTTTGTTATTTAGTAGATAGAGTTGGCGGGTGATGACTTCGTTGAGGCTCGTCAATGTTGTAAACACCTCGTTGCGCAGGGGGCAAACGGGTTTATTTTTTTTATTTTTGTAGTATAAGATTTTTTATTAAGTTTGTTGACAATTATTTAACATACTTAGACGATTGCTTAATACATTTCGAGATTTCTTAATACATCTCAAGATTGCTTAATACTTCAACATTACTAACACTTACACTTACACTTAAATAAAAAACGATCAACTATGTTTCAAAATTTATTCACTTTTCGAGTAACGTTAATTACATGTCTATTGTTATTGGGTAATGTGTTATTGGCCCAACAAAGAATAGTTAATGGTAAAGTAACAGACAGTAACAATCAGCCTGTTGTTAATGCATCGGTGACGGTTAAAGGTTCCCGGGTAGGTACAAATACTGATCAAAACGGTAATTATTCACTTTCAGTTCCCGCTAATAAGAATACAATAATTGTTTCTTATGTTGGGTTTGAGGACCGGGAATTAAGTGTATCTACAGGTACTGCTAATGTAGCTTTAGTAGCGCTCAACACAACATTAAATGATGTGTTGGTTACAGGTTATTCTTCTCAAAGGAAAAAAGATATTACAGGGGCGGTTTCTGTTGTAAAAGTATCGGACATGGTGGCGGTACCAGCAGGAAGTGCTGAACAGCAATTACAAGGAAGGGCTTCTGGTGTTACGGTTAGTTCTTCAGGCCAACCTGGAGATGGAGCCACAGTCCGTATTCGCGGTTTTGGTTCATTATCTAATAACAACCCCCTTTATATTGTCGATGGAATTCCACTTACTAATCTTGGAGATCTTAATTCTAACGATATTGAAACAATTCAGGTACTAAAAGATGCAGCTTCAGCTTCTCAATATGGTTCCCGTGCTTCTAACGGAGTAATAGTTGTTACTACCAAAAAAGGACGGGCGGGTGCACTGAAAGTTACGTATGATGCGTACTATGGTACTCAGGCTAGAGGAAAAGGGTACGATTTATTAGATCCCCAGGGCAATGCTGATCTTACTTTCCTTGCTTTAAGAAATTCAGGGCAGGTTGCAGCAAATGGTAACCCAAACCATCCACAATATGGAAATGGAGTTACACCTGTACTACCTGATTTTATTTTAGCAGGAAGTCAAAGTGGTGTTAAAACAAGTGATCCCGCCGCGGATCCCAGTAAATATTTTCTTAATCTTAATGATCCAAACAGTTCATACCTGATAGTTCCCGCTAATAAACGTGGTACCAATTGGTATAATGAAGTATTTCATGCTACCCCAATAATGAAACATGACATTGGTTTATCAGGTGGCAGCGATAAAAGCCGGTTTTACCTAGGTTTAGACTATTTTGACCAGAAAGGTACAGTACTAACCACATTCTATAAGCGATATAGCGTTAGGGCTAATTCCGAATTTAATATCAAAAATCGTGTTAGGATAGGTGAAAATTTGCAAATGTCATATAGCAATAACATTAAAATAGGAAACCAAAGCGAGGGCAATGAAATATCATTGGCCTACAGAATTCAACCCATTGTTCCTGTTTATGATTTAGGTGGTAATTTCGCCGGACAAAAAGGTGCTGGTTTAGGTAACGCTTTAAATCCTGTAGCATATAGATTAAGAGCAAAAAACAACCGGAATAACGATTATAAAATCATTGGCAATGTGTACCTAGAAGCTGATCTGTTAAGACATTTAACTGCACGGACAAGTTTTGGCGGAGAACAATATTTTAATAGTAATTATTATTATGGATTTAAGACCTATGAGAATTCTGAAAATAACAGTACTAATGAATACAATGAGAGTGCCAGCCAAAATCGCAGTTATACATGGACAAATCAGCTTTCTTATAAAAATACATTTGGACTTCATAGTGTTAATTTGTTAGGAGGTGTTGAAGCTATTGAAGAAAAAGGGCGCTATATACATGCCAAAAGGCTTGGATATTTTGTCGACGATCCAAATTTTAGATCATTAAATACTGGCTCAGGTACCCAAACAAACGATGGTGCGCCATATCCTATCCGTGCGTTATTTTCCCAGTTTGCAAAAGCATCTTACATATACAACGACAAATACATTTTAGATGCTACTATCCGGAGGGATGGCTCATCAGTATTTGGCGCCAACCATCGGTATGGTATATTTCCAGCGGGTTCTGTTGGTTGGAGAATTTCAAAAGAAGCTTTCATGCAAGATGTTAGTTGGATAACTGATCTTAAACTAAGAGCTAGCTATGGAAGTGTAGGAAATCAAAGTATTTCTCCTGATAATGCTTTCTCAACATTTGGTGGGGGACTTGGAGATGCTTATTATGATATCAATGGTAGCAGTAATTCTGTAGTACAAGGATTTAGACAACTACGTATTGGCAATAGAAATGGTAAATGGGAAACAAATACTACCCAGAATTTAGGTTTTGATGCAGTTTTATTCAAAGGAAATCTTGAAATAGTATTTGATGTTTATAATAAAAAAACTACAGATCTTCTATATGTAGCCCCTTTAATTTCTACCACGCAGGGTAATGCTACTGCTCCTGCTGTTAATATTGCTGCAATGTCAAATAAAGGTATAGACTTAGGATTGAATTATAGAGGAGACCTCATGATGCATAAATTGAAATATGCTTTCAACGGAACCTTTACTACTTACAGCAATAAGATTATTTCCCTGGCAGAAGGAGTAGATTATTTTAATGATGGATATTATAGGCAAGGTACATTTGCAAGAAATCAAGTAGGGCATCCAGTATCTGCATTTTATGGTTATAAAGTAATAGGATTTTTCCAGGATGCTGCTGATGTCGCTAAATCCCCTACGCAAAATGATGCAGCAATGGGAAGATATAAGTATGCCGATATAAAAAAAGATGGTAAGATTGATGATAATGATAGAACTTTCCTTGGTAATCCAAACCCGAAATTTACTTATGGCTTAAATGCAAATCTTGGTTACAGAAATTTTGATGTTGATATGTTCTTCTATGGTGTATCTGGTAATGACGTTATTAATTACACAGGATGGTGGCAAGATTATTTCTCATCATTCCAGGGAGCAAAATCAAAGGCTTCGCTATATGACTCATGGACTCCAACCCATATGAATGCCCGATTGCCCATAGTTGAAAACTCGTCAAACTTTAGTAACCAGCAGGTTTTTAATTCCTCATTAATGGAAAAAGGGTCTTTTCTTAGATTAAAATCAGTACAACTTGGTTATACTTTAAAGAAAAACGTACTTGGGAATTTAGGTATAGAAAGACTCCGTTTTTATGTTCAGGGAGCAAATTTGTTTACCATAACTAAATACAGAGGTCTTGATCCGGAATTAGTAGGTGGCGATACCGCATTCGGTATTGATTATGGAAATTATCCCCATCAAAAACAATATCTCGTGGGTGTAAATGTAACTTTTTAATAAATTAAATTTTTAAAAATGAGAAATAGAATATTAATATTTTTAATGATTTTTACAGGCATGGGGATATTTTTATCCTGTAAAAAAACTTTTCTGGAACACAATCCCCTTGGCGCGTTAGATGAAAATATATTGGCCAATAAACAAGGAGTTGAGGGTTTATTAATTGGGGCATATTCACTTTTAGATGGATATGGTGCAGGAGGAAATTGGGATGCTTCAGGTTCCAACTGGGTTTATGGAAGTGTAGTGGGTGGTGATGCACATAAAGGTTCTGATGCGGGTGACCAGGCAGATATTGTACCAATAGAAAAATATAATGCAGCTGCTACTAATGGGTATTTTAATGATAAATGGAAAACTGTTTATGAGGGTGTTGCTCGATGTAATAATACCTTACGTATTTTAGCCAATGCTAAAGATGTTTCTCCGGAAGATGTGAAACGCATAACAGCAGAAGCTCG
>JANXYS010000200.1 GCA_025355935.1 Chitinophagales bacterium
GTTAAACGAAAAAGAATACCAGTCAGAGTATCGGAAAATGACCGCTGCTATTGAGAAAAAGGCGCCGCAAAAAATATTCCGGGTCATTAACCGGGAAAAAGACCAGCCAACGCGACGGCTTAAAAGATCTGCCGTGTTCGGAGTGATGGCGTTAGCTATTATCACAGCAGGAGTACTTTATTTTTTAAAACCAACAGCTGAACAGAAGCCGGTAATCCTTACCCAGGTTATGGCCAGCGGAACGTCATCAATGATTCTAACTTTAAGCGATAGTACTATTGTAACACTTTCGCCGGGAAGTATTTTGAAATATCCCATAACATTTAATGATACAAACCGTGAGGTGTCTTTATTCGGGGAGGCGAGCTTTAATGTGAAACACAATGAGCATCTGCCTTTTACGGTTCATGCCAAAAATGTAGTTACCACGGTGCTCGGTACCATCTTCAATATTAAAAAGCCGGGCGATTCTGCTATTGTAGTAGAGTTATTAAAAGGCAGGGTAAATGTTGCAATAGAAGATTCAGCATCGCGATCGTTTACGCCAATATTGCTTTCTCCAAATGAGAAGGCCGTTTTTGTTTTTAACAGCAATCATTTTTATAAAGAGTCTGGGCGGGCTGTCTATGATGTTAGTTTTAGTCATGCTGGTTTTGATGTAATCGCCACGCGGCTAAAAAATATTTCAGGTAAAATACTAATTAATAATAGTGACAAAAAGATTTGGAGTTTCACAGGCAATTTTAAGGATACTACGCCTGAAGAAATGATAGAGAATATTTGTCTCATTAAAAACTTACACTACAAAATAGCAGGGGATACCATTTTTATTATTAATTAATAAACATAAATAAGTCTGTTATGAAAATAACTTATCCTTGTATTTTTTCTTTTTTAAGGTTGATCTTATCTGCATGCCTGGTTTTACTCAGTCTTTTTCCTGTGAAGGCACATGATATTAAAAGTCCGTCATTCAAAGAGGTATATGTTGTGATAAATAGCAGCAGGGAAAAGCTGCAGAATGTATTCAGGCTTATAGAGCAGCAAACTTCTTTTTCATTCGTTTATGATGAATACGACATCAATCTTTCAACTGAAATAAAACTGCCTGCTGGAAAACAACTTTTAAAAACGGTATTGAATCATATATCCGAACAGGCGGGGCTTCACTTCATAGAAAAGCAACATATCATTCTTGTTAACTCAGAACGAGGTGTCGCCAAAAAGCCCATAATAAATTTAAATGCTGACCCGGTAAATGGAGTTGTCGTCGACAAAACGGGTGCTCCTTTGTCGGGAGTAACGGTGTCTATTAAAGGGGGCCGGGGCACAACGCAAACAAATGATGAGGGTAGGTTCGCTATAAATGTGCCGATTAACGGGGTATTAGTTTTCAGCACGGTGGGATACAAAACACTGGAAGTGACCGTAAAGGGAGAAGGGGTTTTAAATATTAGATTGGAACTTGAAAACAAAGATTTAAACGAAGTTGTCGTGGTGGGATACCAGGTTCGCAACCGGGCAGATCTTTCAGGCGCTGTATCTGTGGTAAACGTTGGAGGTATTTCGAAATTACCGGTCTTAAGTGTTGATCAGGCGTTGCAGGGAAAAGTGCCGGGCGTAAGAATTACGCAGAATACCGGGCAGCCTGGCGACGGAGTAGTAGTGCGAATCAGGGGGGTAGGAACGATTAATGATAACAATCCTCTTTTTATAGTCGACGGTGTGCCAACCAAAGATGGTATCAATTTTCTTTCAGCTAATGATATCGAGTCTATAGTCGTTCTAAAAGATGCCTCATCAGCGGCTATATACGGGTCTCGTGCGGCCAACGGAGTTGTACTTGTTACAACTAAGACCGGTAAAAAAGGGAAGCCACAATTTAACTATTCAGGGTATGGTGGTTTTCAAACGCACGGAACCCTTCCTAAAATGGCAAATACCGCAGAATATGTGGAACTATATAACGAAGCGGCAGACAATGATAATGCAGGGGTAACCAATCCTGCGCTCATTCGACCTAAAATTCCTGCGGGACTAGGTATGGCCAATACAGATTGGCTAAAAGCTATTTTTCAAAACGGTCAGATTCAAAGCCATCAATTGTCTGTAAGAGGAGGAAATGACAAAGCCCTGTATTATATATCCGGCAGCTATTTTAAACAAGATGGCATTGTGCTGAATTCTTCTTACGACCGGTATTCGCTATTATCGAAGCTTAACCTCAATTTGACTGACAGGTTTAGCATTGCTAATAATATCAACATTTCTTATTCTAATAAAAATATTATAGGAAGTTCAGGAGATGGCTATGGTGGAAACGGCGGAAGCGTTGTACGTTATGCCTTGTTTCGTACACCTGCCATACCTGTTTACGATAGTGCAGGGGTTTACTCTGACCTCCCGGCATATCCTGGTTTTTTTGGCGATGGTTATAACCCGGTCGCATTGGCAAATAAAGCAGACAATAAAGAAACTCAATACCGCCTGTTTTCGAATTTTTATGCAGAATACAAATTTTTTAAAAATTTAAAATTTAAATCTGATGTGGGGCTTGATGTTGTTATTAATAACGATAAAAGATTTGATGAAAATTATGGAACTAATCTAAGGGTAAATAACCCCAGCAGGCTAACCGTAAGTACTTTAACTAACACCAGTGTGGTATGGAACAATACCGCCAGTTATAATAAAACATTCAGGGGTATTCATAATGTTACTGTACTTGCAGGTACGGAAGCCATCGCCAATAAAAGTCAGATCCATGGAGGTGCGGACAGGGATTTCGCTAACCAGGGCGTTAGATTCAGGTATATCGGGAATGGAAACGGTTTGTTAGGCTCCACGACCTCGTTTGAGGGACAGAATGAATCAGCGCTTTTTTCGCTTTTTAGCAATGCTAATTATTCCTATCGCAATCTTTATTTGTTTTCTGCAAATGTCCGTCGTGACGGGTCTTCGCGGTTTGGCCCGGAAAATCAATACGGTACCTTCTTTTCGGGCTCCGTTGGTTGGAATGCGCAGAATGAAACATGGGTACAGGACCACATACCCGCCATTTCCAAATTGAAATTGCGAGCCAGTTACGGACAACTGGGCAACCAGGAAATTCCGGATTACGGATATGTCTCTATTATCGGGAATTTATACAACTATCCCTTTGGCCAGGTACCCTCCAGCCACCCCGGCTCTACGATTTCCAGACTGGGTAATTCAAAAGTCAAATGGGAATCTTCTACACAGGCAGATGCAGGTATCGATGCCGCAATCTGGAAAGATAAATTGAATCTAACCGTGGATTATTTTGTAAAGACCACATCAGATATGCTTATTCCTATTCCTTTACCACTGATCGGCGGTAGTGCAGTACCGCCATACTTAAATGCCGGAAAGGTGGAAAATAAAGGTTTGGAAGTAGAACTTAATTTTAAAAATAATGAGCATCCATTCAGGTATGATGTGGGATTAAATTTTTCAACCCTGGCCAATAAGGTTATCTCATTAAGTAACGGTCAGCCCATTGCCGGCGGAAGAATTGATAATAATTATAACGCGACGCTAACTACGGTGGGTCACCCAATTGGTGCATTTTACTTATTTGAGGAGGAAGGCATCTTTCAGAGTACTGAAGATGTATTCTCTCACGCTTACCAGGGTAAAAATCTTAAACCCGGAGATATAAAATTTAAAGATCAAAATGGTGACGGTGTAATAGATGAGAACGACAGGGCATTCCTCGGCAGTGCTATACCAAAATATACTTTTGGTGCAACGGGTAATGCGGAATACAAAGGGTTTGATCTGTCTGTTTTCTTCCAGGGCCAATATGGGAACAAAATCTATTCACAGGTGAATATGGATATTGAAGGATTTTACCGTGCCTTTAATGTTACACAACGTGTGTATGACCAGCGCTGGCATGGCGAGGGCACCAGCAATACAATGCCGAGAGTATCTTTCAATGGCGCATCAAATAACAAATATCCGTCGAGCCGTTTTCTGGAAGATGGCTCTTATGTTCGGTTAAAAAACCTGCAGATAGGGTACACCATTCCCGAAAGTATCATGAGCAGGCTTCACATTAAAAGCTTGCGGGTGTACATAACAGGCCAGAATTTATGGACATTAACGAAGTACACGGGCCTGGATCCTGAAATGCACATTAGTGACAATGTGAAAAGAGATACTTATGGAGGCGATGTAGCTGCAGGAATTGATTGGGGCACATACCCAAGCGCCAGGAGTTACGTACTGGGAGTTAATATGAATTTTTAGTTGGCTGAATCAATAACAGGGGTTTGTGATATTATAAAATCGATTGCTCATGAAAAAAACTATTGTCAAAACCTTTTTAGTGTTCATCCTGGTAAATACTGCAGGTGGATGCAAAAAGTTTATTACCAAGGATCTTGTAGGACAATATCCTGAAAGCCAGTTTTATCAAACGGAGGCCCAGGCTGTGTTAGCCATTAATGCTGCTTACCAGCCGCTTGCATTCACCACTTCTAATAGTAACAGGTTGTGGGTATTCGGCGATGTCGCATCTGATGATGCAGCAAAGGGCGGTAACCCGGGCGACCAGGCAGATATAGAATTCATTGATCAGTTCAACATCAATTCTACCAATGGCAACCTGGCGAGTATGTGGACGCTTTTGTACGATGGTATTACACGGAGTAATATTGTATTGAGTAAAGTGCCTAGCATACAAATGGATACAAAACTCCAGGCAAGGATTCTTGCGGAAGCCAAATTCCTGCGTTCATATTATTACTTTGAACTGACCAATATCTTTGGCGACGTTCCCCTGGTTTTAAAGCCTTTACAACCGGATGAGTTACAAATACCGCAGTCGGCAGTGAAGACAATTTTTGAAACAGTCATTGAGCCGGATCTTAAAGATGCTGCTATCAATCTTCCGGTAAATTATACCGTCGCAAATGTAGGGCGGGCAACATCAGGGGCTGCGATAGCCTTGCTGGCTAAAGCATTTTTGTATGAACAGAAATGGGATATTGCGGCTAATACAGCAGCGAAAATTATAAACAGTAATGTGTATGATTTAATGCCCTTATATACCCAGAATTTTAGTCAAAAATTTAAAAATAATGCAGAGTCTGTTTTTGAAATACAGCACCTAACTGGTCAGGATCCTAAACTTGGCAATGAATTAAACCAATATTTTGCCCCGCAGGTTGATGGAGGATATTATTTTAATGCACCTACTCAAAACTTTGTAAATGAATTTGAAACGACAGGTACAGGTATCGTTGATCCACGACTGGATTATACAATCGGCCGTGATTCTATGCCATGGTTCAACAACAAGATTTTTGATAAGGTATGGTCTCCCAGTACGGGCTATTTAACCCGTAAACATCAGCAGTCCCTCGCAGAAGTTACCAATAAAAGTGATGGCAATCTTAATTACGTCTCCATCAGGTATGCCGATGTTTTACTTTGGTACGCAGAGGCCTTGAATGAGTCGGGGCATAGTGCCGAGGCCCTTGTACCGCTGAACAGGATAAGAAAAAGAGCGAGGGACAGTTACCGGTATGATTCTTCGCGGGTTGGCTATCCCCAAATTCCAGGCGGGCTGCTGCCTGATGTAATTTCAACATCTCAATATGATGTGCGCAGGGCAATACAGCACGAGCGCCGTGTTGAACTTGGATTTGAGTTCCATCGGTATTTCGATCTGATACGCTGGGGAAAAGATTTTGCCACCCAGGCGCTTAAAGAAAAACCAAACTTTAATTACGAGTTAAATAAACATTTCCCGATTCCCCAGATTGAAAGGGACAGGAATAAAGCATTGCACTAGTTCCATTTTTGAAATTCTATTCTACATTCTTAAACAATTTAAATTATCACGTTATGAAAGCGATCATTCGTCAATTCAAATTTCCAAAAATTGCGCTTATCTGCATTTTTCTCTCCGCAGTGGTTGTTACCTCCTGCAGTAAAAGCGACTCTGCCCCACCGCCAATACCAACCGATAAAGCCGCTTTACAGGCTGCTATTGCAACAGCCCAGGGCCTAAGCGACAACACCGCCGAGGGCACAAAGCCTAGTCAGTATGAAGTAGGAACTAAAGCAGCGATGACCACGGCACTAAATGCTTCTAAGCTGATTTTAGCTAGTGCAGGTGCAACCCAGGCTTCTATCAATAACACCACGGCTCAACTCCTTGCAGCCATTGCAGCGTACCAGGCACACCTCATTACAGAAATTGCTGCCGTCAATCTTATTGGCTTTTGGAAGATGAATGGCAATGCCAATGATTCGTCAAACTATTCCAACAATGGCGTAGTAACAGCAGGACATGCTTACTATGGTGCGGGTACTCCCACACTTACTGCTGACCGTTTCGGCCGCCCAAACTCGGCCTATCATTTTGACAAAGGGGGAAACATAGACGTGCCATACAAAGCATCCTTAAATCCCCAACAGATGTCAATCAGCCTTTGGGCCAAATGGACTTCAGCCGGTAGGACGATTAATGCTGATACGTATACATTTGTAGCTATGAACCGTTGGAACGGATATAAATTTCAATTACAGGGAGGACATCTCCCGTTTTACACCGTAAAAGTTGTAAAAGCAGCCGGCGACACTACCATCTACGATCGTGATGATGCGGGTGTTGCTATTGCTGAAAATATATGGAGACATGTAGTCGTTACTTTTAAGGGAGGCGCTATGAATTTTTATATTAATGGTGATTTAGTAAAAACCTGGGATTCCAGTACGCCAAATCCTGTTCCCGGTAACGCCTTAACGTTGGGGACTCCGATTGATTTCGTTATTGGACAAGACTTGCCTACTGCCAAGTACCTGACTGTTGATGGTGATTACCAGGTAGCATGGGGGGGGTTCTTCACGGGGGATATGGATGATGTTATGTTCTATAACATTGCACTTGATGGTACACAGGTCAAATCAATTTTTCTAAATCAAAACACGCTTTAA
>JANXYS010000213.1 GCA_025355935.1 Chitinophagales bacterium
ATTAAACAGCTGGAGCTGTGCAGTTGGAGACAAGTTTTTATAGTCAAAACTACGTTTCCCCGGAAAACTAAATTTGATCTTTACCATTCTTTAACTAGCAGATCTTAAATATAATGGTATTTATGTGGCTTTTTTTAAAAAAGATAATGCCAATTTATAAGCAAGCCACGAAAAAAGAGGAGCCGCGAGTACATCAACAGTATAATGTACATGTTGCACAAGGAGTAGCACTGCAGTAATAATAGAAGCGAGAAAAGCTATTAACTTATCATGCTTCTTGTTTAGGCAAAGAAACATTAAAAACATGGTGGCAGTATGACCGGAAAAGAAAAGGTCTTTCGTGATAAATACCGGCTGGCCATAAAAAAAATTACTTAATGGGTCTTTTAAAGGAATTAGCAGGAATGGAGGCTCCAGTGGAATTAAATAAATAGAAGCTGTCCGTATTAGAGTAAGAAAACAAAATGAAACTAATAGGCTTATAAAAATTCCAGGATATTGGAACGACCTGTAAAGTCCAAGCAAAATTACCGCCCATAAAACGCTGAAAAGAATGACCGATATATCATTAGCAGGCAAATGCCTAAGCAAAAGATCATCAATAATGGAACCGCTTCGTCGCTCCACATAACTAAAGAAGAGGGGCAAGCTTATAACGATAGCAATTAGCAATGCTAGAAAAATAACAACAATCGATAAGAATTTTCCTTGCTTAATTGCAGATAGCCATCTTTCCTTTACAACAGGAAAAGGCGTGTAAAAATATTCCGAAAAACTAGTGCGTATTGCCATTTTAATTTTTTCTCCTGCCTCACGAATTGATTCACCATCTGGAAGATCCTAGACGAGGGGCAGAGTCTGGTTTGTGGGTTTCAGCCAGATTATAAACAAACCCGTAGCCTAAAATAATTTGAGGGCTGGTTTCGTATGCAACGCAATTTAAATGTTGGCACTCTGTACCCCACGAGGCCTTATTTGTGAGCGGAAATTCTTTATCGTCGCACTTTTGTTTGTCCAATTTCTAAGAGTTAAAATATACAATAAATCATACCTAAATTAAATCGGAATGGCAAATAATTGCTCCAACAATTGAATCTGAATATTTTCTAAAACTAAAAAATAGCAAACTCACTAAAAACATACTTGTTAACCACATCAGCGTCGGGATGGTAAAAAAGTACACTTATTAATGATAAACACCAAACCGAAATGTGAAATGTGCGTTAGTGTAAACGCCGCACCGTCAACTATTGATGCTTTTTTCTCACCAATTGATTTTGCAAATCTTGAATGAAAGATCCCTCTAAAAAATAATTCTTCTCCAATCGGGCTAAATATCATACCCGTGAATGCCATTATCGAAAATAATATTCTCTTGTCATGTTTGCTTATTGCCTTTGGGATTTTGTAAGACTTCCCAATGTAATTGTATCATTTTTCATTAGAGTTTGTCCCAAAAATTAAAGTAGTAAGCTTGCAGCTAGTCCGGAAACAAAAGCAATCAAAAGCCATTTATATTTTTTAGGCATTGTCATTCCCATTTTCTGTCGGCCATATTTACTCAAAAAAATGAATGGTGCGATTGCAAAAACGGCCATTATAATTCCTATGGAACCATAGTTTCCGGAAGCATTCGCGTTGAGTACAATATAAACCGGGGATACAAACTATGAGAATTAGGAAAAGTCCAAATTTCCAGTTACAGCTAAAAATTCTATTTCAAAAAGGTCTTAATTCGTTATCCATATTTTTTCTTGAAAGCTAGGGTTTGAAAGTGGCTGCTCTCAGCAATCTATCAAAAAAACCTTTTCTGGGTCCAAATAATGCAAGTTCCTGGTTATTAAGATTCGAATATATAACATTTAACATTCTTACGCTGCCTTATAATGATTTTAGCCTGCGCAATTTCACAAGGAAAAAGTGCCGGAATATCATTGGTGAGTTCGATGCATAACTGTTGAGAACCTTTTCGGTTAGCCGATACAGTGGAGAGGCTCACAGAGCTGACATTTGTAAGAAAATTTGCACAGTTATTCTTTATACGGGCTGATGTAATGTCATTTTGCGGATAATTCCTCTAATAGCTGTTATGTTGAGTGGGAATTCTAAGATCACATGAATCATGCTAAAGAAAAATAACGCGGTGTAACCTAATTTGAAATTGTACAAATACAAAAATATACTGGCACTCCATAAAAGGAATACTATAGTAATATTTCTTTTTGATAAAGATTTGCTCCAGCCTATAATCGAGGTTTTAGAAAACCAGTTCAAATAATGGTATGTGTAGCAGAATGCGATAAAGATTTGAAGTTTAATTCCTATTTCGGAAAGAAAGTAAAATTTTTATTTTCCTGACGGGCGTAGAATGTTAGCCAAATATGAACTCAAAATAGAGAACTTGCTTGTGAAATATGATGTTTTAGTATAGTCGGAGACTGCATAATCAGACGGAATATAAATTCATTAGGATTTGTATTTCCCAACAAAACAAAACCTGCCATCTCAGGCAGGTTCCTTCAAATCTGCAAGAACATTATTTCTTAAGATCAAGTTTAATTTGCAATTCTTCAAACTGCTTGTCGTCAATTGTGCTTGGTGCATCAATCATCATATCACGGCCGCTATTATTTTTTGGAAAAGCAATAAAATCGCGGATGCTTTCGCTACCGCCTATGATTGAACAAAGCCTGTCGAAACCAAATGCAATACCGCCATGCGGCGGTGCGCCATATTCAAAAGCACCGAGCAGGAAACCAAATTTATGCTCCTGCTCTTGTTTGTCCATACCCAATGCGGCAAACATTTTCTCCTGCAGTTCCTTCTGGAAAATCCGGATACTTCCGCCGCCAATCTCGTTGCCATTTAGCACCATATCGTAAGCGTTCGCTTTGATAGAGGCGTACGGATGTTTAAGATATTCTGCTGCATTTTCAATAGCGGGATTATTATTAATCATCATGTCGATGTCCGTTGGCTTAGGTGAAGTGAACGGGTGATGTCTCGCTACCCAGCGATTAGCATCTTCTGCGTATTCAAAAAGTGGGAAATCAAGCACCCACAACAATTTAAATTCTTCCGGATTACGCAACCCCAGTGACTGGCCGAGGTATAACCGTAAATCGCTGGCAGCTTTACGGGTTTTTTCTTCCGCGCCGGCAAGAATTAGAACAAGATCACCAGGCGCCGCGTTGGCAGATTGAGCAATGGCCCCCAGTTTTTCTTCGCTATAAAATTTGTCTACGCTGCTTTTAAAACTTCCGTCGGCATTACACTTAATATAAACCAGGCCCCGCATTCCTATTTGCGGGCGTTTAACCCACTCGGTTAGTTCATCTGTTTGTTTGCGGGTGTACTCACTGCAACCCGGGGCCGCAATCGCGATGACCGTTTCAGCTTCATCAAATACTTTAAAATCAACTCCATTAATTAATTCGGAAATACTTTTTTGTTGTGGGAACGTATGAGATGGAAATTTAAGGTTCGATAATTTCATGTTGAAACGAATATCCGGCTTGTCGTTACCATAGGTCCACATTGCATCTTCCCAGGTTATGCGTTCAAGAACTTCT
>JANXYS010000236.1 GCA_025355935.1 Chitinophagales bacterium
GGAAGGAAAAAAATCCGTCTTAGGCGGAGTCCCTGGCTCGCTTCCTTCGATGGTTAAAGCTATTCGTCTTCAGGAAAAATCAAAACAGGTTGGTTTCGAGTGGGATACTACGCAACAAGTTTGGGAGAAGGTACAGGAAGAGTTAGGGGAACTTGACGACGCCATTAAAACTGGCGATCCTGATAAGATCGAGGACGAAATGGGGGACGTGCTTTTTTCGCTTGTAAACTATGCAAGATTTCTGCATGTTGATGCAGACAATGCGCTAGAACGTACAAACCGTAAGTTTATAGATAGGTTTACAAAAATGGAAAGCGAAGCTGCGAAGTCAGACCGCTCTTTGTACGATATGAGCCTTGACGAAATGGATGAAATGTGGAACAGGATTAAAAAGTCATCTCAATTATAGCCCATTGCAGTTGCCTGTAAAAATATCGTTCCCCCAATTTTTGAAAGCAAACCTCTACTTCATACTGGTTGCAGCATTTCTGTTTACGCTTTCATTTGTTAGCGATAACTACTGGTCAGCAAACTACAATATCGCCACTGCCGAGTTTGGCATGAACAGTTACATTCAAAAGCGTGAAAAGGATTTTAGAACAGTAACGAATGATACCGCTTATATAGCTTCACTGGTGCGAAATAGATACGATGAGAACCAACTTAAGAAGCTTCTGAACAAGGAATACTTTATTTTTATTTACGTTAAAGACAGCCTGGGTAACTTAAAACTTAATAACTGGAACACTCAATATGTTGTTCCTGACCAAACTATTTTGAACTCTCCCAATGTGGTAGGATTTAAGATGTTGGAAAATGGATATTATGTTTGGAATACAAAGAAAGAAGGTGACCGCCTCGCCGTTGCGCTTATCCCGGTAAAATGGAACTATATAGTTACTAATGACTATCTGGAAAATATTTTTTTAAGTGATAGGGAAATTGAGAATAAGTATGATCTTATTGCTGGTGCTGCCCTTACCGGAAATATTAAATCAATAAACGGTAAAATATTATTCCATTTAAACCAAGTCCTTTTTACAACATTTTTTACGAACAACAACTTGTCAGTTATTTGCCGAATTATGGCGATGCTGCTTATATTTTTCTTTATCCATCTCGCAGCTGCATATATCGTGGCGCAGTCCAGGCTTCTATATGCAGGCGCATTTTTATTTTTAGTTATTTTTATATTTCGTGTATTAAGCTACCTGCTCCCTCTCCCTTTAAACTTTCGGCAATTTGAACTCTTCAGCCCATTAATTTACGCCTCCGACTATATTGACCGCTCCCTGGGCGATCTGCTTATCAATGCTTTCCTGGCTTTGTGGATGATTGTATTTCTCAGGTATTATATCCACAGAAAAAAAACTAAATTTTATTTCACTCATCCCATGCATCGGTGGATTTTATTAGTCGCAGGCGTAAGCACCATCCTTGTGGCAACTTACCTGGGTAGTACGCTTATAAGATCGCTGATTGCTGATTCGCAAATCTCTTTTGATGTTATAAATTTCTTTTCTCTAAACATCTACAGTGCAATTGGATTCATTATTTTAAGCTGCATTGCTGTTGCTTATTATTTTCTTTGCCAGGTAGTATTATATCTTTTAAAACCGCATTTTATAAATCCGTTTTACGAGCTATTCCTAACTATTATATGTATATCCTTTCTTTTCCTCGGATTTAAGATCGGAGATATCAATGAGGGATTTGAATTTTATGTGCTTGCATGGCTACTCATTTTTATGCTTCTTTTAAACTCTGGATACTTTTATATTATCGCGTCGAAATTGGTATCATCCAGAATTATTTTCTGGCTTTTCTTTTTTTCTCTGTCTATTTCTGCCATTATAATTAAGGAAAATGATAGCAAGGAACTCAGGAACCGACAACATTATGCTGAGATTCTTTCCGCCAAATCAAACTCTTCCGGCGAAACCTTATTGAATACAATGCTTACTGATTTTAGAGCTGATTATCTGGCAGATAATTTTTACCGTTTTTTAGACCGGAAGACCAATCGGTATTTTAAAGACAGCCTTATAAATAACAATTTTGCGATCTATACCGACAAGTACAATACCCGGATACTAACTTTCGACGAGCATGAACATGCTTTGTTTAACGAAGAAAACAATTCCTATAATGACCTCAACAGCATTCTTAACACCCAGGCAAAACCAACGAGTATACCTGGACTCTATTATTATGATGAGTCTTACGATCGTTTTAGTTATATCGTAAAGAAAACTATTGATGACACCGCTCAAACCCTGATCGGCTATGTCTTTATCCTGGTAAGTCCAAAAAATGTTAAAACGGAAACGCTTTATCCCGAACTATTTAGCAAAGGTCATAACAATGCAATAGAAAATTCCAATACCTATGCCTTCGCTTTATACAGTAACAACCAACTGATCAGTAGTCATAACGATTATCCATTCGCAACAAAAATTAAGGATCCATACTTTGCCGGCGCTCCCTACCTGTTATTCAATCGCAATGGACATAGTGAAATGTGGTATGATGCAGGGGGCGCGAAATACGTAGTTATAGTAAAGGAAGATAGCCTGTCTATTCAATCGATTACCCTGTTTTCTTACCTGTTTTGCTCGTTTCTTTTATTGGCTGCAGTATACTGGCTTTTTAACACCGTTGTTCGCGGAGGGTTTGATCCAAGGAAAATTGCCGGCTATTGGCAACTTAATATTCGAAGCCAAATACATGGAACGATTATCTTTTTTAGTGTGTTATCATTCCTCGTAATCGGAGTTGCAACAATTCTCTTTTTTATAAGCCGGTACGAAAGTAATAACCGCGAAAAGCTCAGCAGTACTATTCGCATTATGCAGAATGAAGTAAAAAAAACGTTCTCGGCCGGCTGGTTGATGGATGACACGCTCCTGATGAGTGAACACGCAAACCGTAAAACAATCGAAAATGACATTAATCGCATTTCAGAAATTCATGGTGTAGATGTAAACATCTATTCCCTGAACGGCGACCTTAAGGTGTCCTCCCTGCCGTTACCTTATGTGAAGGGAATACTTAGTAAAAAAATGGAGCCGATGGCGTTTTACCACCTGAGTACTCAGAAAGAAGTTCAATTTTTTCAAAAAGAACACATTGGGAAGTTACAATATTTGAGTAGCTACGTGCCCGTGATAGATTCGGCAGGTAACGAATATGCATTTCTAAATGTTCCTTACTTTACGTCGCAAAGCCGCTTGCGCGACGAGATTTCTAATTTCCTGGTCACAATAATCAACTTAAATGCCTTTATATTTTTGATTGCCGGTATTGTGGCCTTGTTTATCACAAATAAAATCACAAACACCTTTGCGCTGATTGGAGAGAAGATGAAGCAAATTAACCTGGGAAAAACAAATGAACCTATCGAATGGCATAGACGGGATGAAATCGGCGATCTCGTAAATGAATACAATAAAATGGTTGGCAAGCTTGATGAGAGCGCACAGGCACTCGCGAAAACCGAGAGAGAAACAGCATGGCGGGAGATGGCACGTCAGGTGGCTCATGAGATAAAAAATCCTCTCACCCCTATGAAATTAAGTATGCAATTCCTGCAAAAGTCAATTGAGGCCAATGCCCCAAATGTTAAGCAGCTTTCCGCAAGTGTTGCGAAAACCCTGGTAGAACAGATTGACCATTTAAACCATATAGCCAGCGAATTCAGCCAGTTTGCAAATATCGAAAATGCAAGGCTCCTTAAATTTGATCTTACCGAATCATTGATTTCGCTCAAGGAATTATACATTAATCAACCGGGACTTATTTTCAATTGGAACCTGCTTTTCTCCCCTGTAATGATCCTTTCTGACAAAACCCATATCAACAGGCTTTTCACCAACCTTATCCAGAACGCCCTGCAGTCGATTCCGGAAGGCAGAGCCGGAAAAATTACTATGAGTGAAAGGCTTGAAGGAAACGAAGTAATTATAGAAGTTAAAGATAATGGTACAGGTATAGACGAGAATACGCAGCCGAAAATATTTACGCCAAACTTTACAACTAAATCATCCGGAACGGGCTTAGGACTTGCGATGTGTCGTCGGATAGTCGAGCAGGCCAACGGTCGTATCTATTTCATCACCTCTACTGATGAGGGTACCAGGTTTATAGTGCACCTGCCTTTGGCCCCCCTTTCTGAAAATAAACAAGTCAAACCTATTTATTAATATTGGTAAGGAACTGCTCAAACATCCTCAGATCAAAACTACTAAGATTTTGACCCTTGGTCATACCTGCCTTTTGTGCAACAAGCACTGCAAAACGGGTATCGTCCATGCCTTTGACACTGTGGGCATCAGGGTCAATAGATATTAAAACATTTTTTTTGAGCGCATAATTTATGTATTTCCAATCCATATCCAATCGGTTAGGATTTGCGTTAAGTTCAATTACCACGTTGCATGCCGCGCAGGCATCAATAATTTTAAAATGATCCAGCGGATATCCTTCCCTGCTCAGAAGAAGTCTCCCCGTCATATGTCCGAGAATTGTTGTGTAAGGGTTTTCTATTGCCTTTAGCAGTCGGGCCATCGCTTTTTCTTCGGGCATTTTTAGATTACTATGAACCGATGCTATTACCAGGTCAAAATTTGCAAGAACGGCATTGCTATAATCTAGGGATCCATCGTTCAAAATATCGCTTTCAATACTTTTAAATATCTTAAATGGCGCTATTCTAGCATTTATCTCAGCTATTTGCTTGTGTTGTGCCATTACTTTTTCTACTGGCAAGCCTTGCGCATAAAAAGCTGTTTTTGAGTGATCGCTAATAACCAAGTATTCATATCCTTGCTCAATAGCAGCACTTGCCATTTCTTCAAGCGTATTTACACCATCACTCCATTTGCTATGGCTATGTATAATGCCTTTAATATCTTTTGGCGTAATAATCGTTGGCAATTTTTTATCAATAGCTTCTTGTATTATTGCTGCATCTTCTCGCTGGTAAGCAGGTATTGCGG
>JANXYS010000246.1 GCA_025355935.1 Chitinophagales bacterium
TGTTTATTAACAATATAAATATACAAAAAAATTTAAAATAAAATAGATGAAATTAAAGAAAAAAATTGCAATGAATTAAAATTTTGAAGAAGCCTTGGCAAACAGCATTCTAAAGTATTTTAAAATTATCATGTCTTATGCGAGTGAATTTTTAAAAAATGTAAATTTTTTAAAAAAATATATTTTACAATTCATTGCCACCTATGGTTCTAAGGAAATAATTATTCCTATAATCTGTTGCAAAAAAGTTTAACCATGGGTGTACTATTTGAAAGACTGTTTGCAATTGTTTAAATTAAATACATTATTAATTTTTTTAATCCGGTATTCTTGACTTCTCATCCATTTTCTTTCTCAATAAATTCATATCCTCACTTATTTTAAGATCAACTATTTTAGCATAATGTTGTGTTGTTTTAATACTCGTATGGCCAAGCATTTTTGAAACTGTTTCAATGGGTACTCTATTACTTAAAGTCACCGTCGTAGCAAAAGTATGCCGGGCGGCATGGAAGGTCAGATTTTTTTCAATTCCACAGGTATCTGCAATTTCCTTCAAATAACTATTCATTTTTTGGTTACTTAAAACAGGCACCATATGTTTTTTAACCGATGCTCCAACCCATTTGTCCTTGAATGATTGATAAGTAACTTCAATCCCATCCTGTACCATTTCCCTTTCAGCTTTATGGACTTTATTTTTCAATGTATCCAGATAATTACTTAAGGCTTTGGCTTCAGAAGCAGTCCCCTTAATAGTACCTGATCTTGCAGACCATTTTGATGGTTCAATAAATCGACTTGTTGTTTGATCAATACGTTGTCCATTTATAGTAATTCTCATGTAAATAGGCATAAGTTTACAAGTTGTCTTTATACTCACTCTTTGATAAAAAAGTATGCTGATTGAATGTTCCATTTTTAATTACTTTTATTGATTAAAAAATAATATTTCCATATCCAGAAAACCGTGTTTACAATTGCTCCAATCCTTCATGGGCAAGGATCATTGCATCATTAGGTGTCACTAAATTCAAAAAAAATCTGCTACACCGAATTCTACACCTGGCGATTGATATTATTTGATATAATTTGGTGGGGTAAAAAATAAAAAAGCCCGTAAACACTGCGTTTTACGGGCTTTTGATTTGTGATAATCTCACTTTTGCGGAGCGGACGGGAACAGCCGGTAATATTTTTGACGGAGCTAGCCAGTCGCTTACCCGGGCCAAGTGGCCTCGGAGACCAGTCGTAAGCTCTTATTGCCTTTCCATTTCACCTCCACCCTGGAGAAAATTTGCAGGCTTATTTTTCGATCATCTGTATAATTAGCCGTACGAATAAAGCGAGGTTTCCCTGAATTCATAATGAATGATCTGGTAAAGTTTTCTTTTTTTATAGAATCCTAACATGAGCTAACGCAGAAAGTTGCATTTCATTTCAAGATAAATAATCATTAGCTTGTTGCCAGCTTCAGAAAAATCATTTTTTACCCAAAACTAAAACTAACCCTCTTATGTCATTCTTCAACAGATTAACCAATGGCTGGACCATTGCGCAAAACAGTTTTAAAGTTTTAAAAGCCAACAGGCAATTAATGCTCTTCCCGATTTTATCGGGTGTTTCACTTACACTTATCATGGCTTCTTTTCTATTAAGTGCCCTGGGAATGGCCGGATGGGATTTTAATAACCTGGACATCTCCCACGATAATAAAGCACTGCAGTATGGTATAATCTTTCTATACTATATTATTAATTACTTCGTAGTTGTATTTTTTAACATGGCACTAATTCATTGCACCACACTTTATTTCCGTGGAGAAGAAGTAACCGTCGCGAAAGGAATTGCGTTTAGTCGTTCACGTATTGGTACCATTTTCGCCTGGGCTATGTTTGCAGGTTCCGTGGGGGCCATTCTAAAAATTATACAGGAAAATGTGGGGACGCTGGGCAAAATTCTCACGGGTTTGGTAGGCATTGTTTGGGCAGTTGCAACTTTCTTCGTTGTTCCCGTTATTGCCTATGAAAACCTGGGGCCTATCGAAGCGTTAAAAAGATCAACACAACTTATGAAAGAGAAATGGGGTGAAAGATTGGGCGCTGGCTTCAGTTTTGGGCTGGTACAGCTGGTAGGATTTATAGGGGTTGCAATCGTTGCGGCGCTGGTTGCAGTTGGAATTCACCCGATGGCGGGCATCGCCATAGGCGTGCTTGGATTATTGTTGCTGGCAACTGTGGTGAGTGCCGCAAGAACCATCTTTGTAAGCCAGGTATACCACAGCGTTACAGGAGACCCGGTAGAGCAATATAACGAACAGTTTATTTCACAATTGTTTATACCAAAAAAATAAAATCAATTTCAGCGGAACGCCGGAACAATTGTTCCGGCGTTTGTTATTAAAGAGCCGGGGTAATTCTTTGGAATTACAAAAAAGCATAACGGCTATCAGCCAGGTATTATTTATATAACGTCTGTTCCTTGGTGTAATACGTTTTCATCATCCCTTTTTTTTCAATGATAATCGTTTTACCTGTCGGACTTTCAGTGCGTAATTTGGTATGAATATTCATGAAGTCTTTTACCTCAACATTTACTTTTCCCGGAAAGTTTTTGTAGATAAGATTGATTTCCTTTCTTAATCGTTTTTTAATGATCGTAACTAACTCCTTTATTTTATCGTCGGGAACCTTTTCAGCAATAGAGTAGGGCGAGATTCGGGCTTCCCATAATATTTCATCGGAATAACTATTACCGATGCCCCGGATGAGTTGCTGATTGGTAAGTACATTCTTTATGTTCGTTTTCCTTTTTAATATTTCTTTAAGATATTTGAAATTTAGTTTCGGGGAGAGGGCGTCGAGTCCGCTTTTTTCAACGGGATCAAGCTTAATATTAGCATTACGCATACGGTCTGTAAGGGCAAGTCCCTTGTGCCCTTCAAAGTAAAATTCTGCGATCGCAAACTTATGCTCATTTTTATTTTCGAAAACGAAAACATCCCCCGTAAGCATTAGGTGCAGCCCAAGTAGCGTACCGTCAACAAACTCTAACCGCATCTCTTTTCCCGAACGGTAAATATGTTTTAATTTTTTACCATTCAATCGCTTCGGGTAGGCCGTAAGACTATCCTGTAATTTGTTGCCGTTTACGATTTTTACCTTTATGAGCTTTTTACCAGCAAAAATCTTATCGAGATTGCGGGTGAACACCTCTATATCTGGGAGCTCGGGCATAATGCGATTTTACCCCGTTTTTTAAGCATGAATTAAGCCGAAATTTTTAGACTAATTTTCTAAAATGGATTGCTAATCAAATTTGCAAATTACTTGTAGCAATTTGCAATTTGAAAATAAAATTGCTACACTTGTTGTAGCAAAATTATTTTCGTTTCAAAATTTGCTACATGATCTGTAGCATTTTAATTTTGAAAGTTTTTTTTGCTACAAACCACAAATATGAAAAAATTTAAGAAAAAAGTTCGGTTGCACGTTACCACTGGGCACCCACTTAAACAATTCCGTACCGAGTTTGGGATGAACCAGGTGCAATTAGCTTTCTTTCTCGGAAAGTCGCGGAGCTACATTAGTCTCATGGAAAGTGGCGCCAGGGTGATGCCGACAGAAGTAATTATGAAAATTGAAAATTATAGGCAAGAAGTTCGGGATTCTATGGAATTGAACATAGGAACAACTTCAAACAAAGCCGAACATTTTAAACCGGGGAATGAAAAGCTGGTAGAAAAACTAATTAGCCGGCTAGCAAACATTAAAATATTAGCACTTAACCTTCAAAACCTGATCGACGACACAGCAAATAAAAACATGTTAGCACTGAACGCGCACGAACGACTTGCGG
>JANXYS010000293.1 GCA_025355935.1 Chitinophagales bacterium
AGTGAGTTTTTTTGTGCTATTTCCCAGGCACGTCATCTTTCTTTTTTTTCTTTTTTTTGGATGAAACGTACAATTTTTGGGCTTTATAAATCTGCATCAAAAATTCCTCCTGCATGTAGTTAAACTCATCCGCAGATGTGAGTGCGGTAGCTTTAATGAGGGGCCAGTCAATATTTGCAGCGTAGGGAGAAAGTTTAATTTTTAAACCAAACATAGTTACTGCTGCAGCAAATTTAAGTTCCCTATCGACACTGTCAATCGGCTGGTAGTTCGATTTTAATGATTCGAGCAAAACATAACTGGTACTATCATCAGGCACTTTATATCGAAGGCTCACCTTTCCAATTGAAGCTGTATCATGCATTAATAGATGACCAGGTTTCAACACTGGAATTAATTGGAAAATAGCGAGTGTGCTGTTCCCGCTACCGATCTCGCCGCCTTCGATATCGCTGTTAGGATCAGACACGGCTTCCTTTTTATTATCGAATCCAATCAGTCGGTATTCTTTAATTGTTGCCGGATTAAACCTGACATTCAGGAAGACGTCATTCGCCACTGCGTATAATGTTTGAGTAAGTTCCTTGACCAATACTTTTTCAGCTTCTTTTATGTCGTCGAGGTAGGCATAATTTCCATTTCCGCGTTTTGCAAGCGTCTGCAACTTTGAATCCTTTAGGTTTCCCATTCCAACACCAAGACATGTAAGATAAACGCCTGATTGTTTTTGTTTCGTTATGAGATCATCAAGGGCCTTCTCTGAGGTTTCACCAACATTAAAGTCACCATCTGTTGCAAGAATTACCCGATTATTTCCTCCTTTAATAAAACTGCTTCTTGCAAGCTGATAAGCAGCCATTATTGCCGATTCCCCTGGCGTATCGCCAGACGCAGTCAATTCCTCTATTGCTTTCGATATTTTCGCTTTTTCCGCACCTGAGGTGGGAGGAAGCCATATACCTACCGTACCACCATACATTACGATTGAAACTGTGTCAATGTTGCGAAGATTTTTTACAAATAGTTGAAAGGCTGCCTTTAATAACGGAAGCCGGTTGGGCATGTCCATACTACCTGAAACATCTATCAGGAAGACGAAGTTGCTCGGAGGCACCCGCGCAAGATCTAATTTTTTTGCGCTTACATTTAAAAATAATAATTCGCTTTCAGGATCCCATGGGCAACTCGCTAGTTGCGAACTAAATCTGAAAACATTCTTACCTGCCGGTTCGTGATAATTAAGATTAAAATAATTTACCATTTCCTCTACCCTCACAGCGTCAGGAGGTACTGGACTTTCCATATTGAGAAAGCGTCTTACATTGCTATAGGAGGCTTTGTTAACATTAAGGGAAAACCCAGTATTTGGGTAGCCCGTTGTTTTAATAAAATCATTTTCAACAAGCTGAAAATAAGTCTCATTACTTACAGTGAAAGATGGTTTACCTGTTTGTTCAAGATCCCTGGTAATTGATATTAACTTTGGACGATTTTTAGCGACAGTCTCTTGTGCCAGCTTCATAACGATGGTTTGCCATACGTCCGTTTTTACTTTTATCTCTTTTGTCTCGTATCCTTCAAGAGAGAGCGTCAAAGAATCATATAAATTAGTTGAATTAATACCAAAATCCCCGGAGGATCCCGAAGTATAAAGAGTTCTTGCCGAATGTACAAATATCTTAACACTGGATAGCGGCTTCTTATGTTCATCTTTAATTTCACCACGCAAATAATACTGACAGAAAGCCGGCAGTGCAAGAAGATGCAGTAAGCAATATATGGTAAGTCTTTTCAACAAATAAGAAAAATCTAAACTACGTATTAGTGAGCGATAAACGCATTTTCCTTTGTTAATGTTGTTAGCTTAGGGTTCTACTAATCGATAAATTTCTTTTAGATTTCTGCCCAGACCATCAAAGTCTAAACCAAAACCTAACAAAAATTTATTCGGTACATTAAAGCCAAGATAATCGATATTTATCGGATAAAGCAGAGCTTCGGGCTTGTGCAATAGAGCCGCAATTTTTAACGAAGCAGGATGTTGGTCTTTTAACTGTGGCAGGAATTCGCTTAACGTTTTACCGGTATCTACTATATCTTCAATGATCAAAACGTGCCGATCTTTTAATGACTCGTCCAGCCCTATCGAAGTTATAACGTGGCCGGTACTTCTGGTTCCCTTGTACGATGCAAGTTTGATAAAACAAATTTCAGCATCAATGGTTAACTCCTTAAAAAGGTCGGATGCAAACATAAAAGATCCATTCAGAATGGCTATGAATAATGGTCTCTTTCCCGCATAATCGCCGTTAATTTCAATGCCAAGCCGTTTAATCTGTGTGTCTATTTCAGAAGCCGTTAAGTAAGGTTGAAAACTTTTATCGTTAACGTTGATGACAGACATAATAGGTATAGATGGTTGAGGTATGAAATAATCTTATGGACGCAACTTAATCCTGGTACCGATTTTAACCATTGCGTTTTCATTAAGTTGATTATATAAGGCGAGCATATTTAACTGTACTGCATTATTTTGTGCTATGTCGTAAAGCGATTCATTCTGTAAAGAAATATAAAAATCCCGGTTACCTGTTTTTGGCTTTCTTTCCAAATAAAGCCATTGACCTGCGGGAAGAAGTCCGTCGGAAATAAGATCGTTAAATTCCATTAATTTCGAGAGGCCAATATTCTCTCTCGTAGCTACAGCAAGTACGGATGTTCCTTTAACTGCATAAACAGCATGCAGCCGATTGAAGAGGCTTCTACCTTTCGAGGATGATGTACGCTCTAGTAATTTTTCATCAGCAGGATTAACCGAATTGACAACGGGAAGTGCTTCTTTACCTGTAGGCTCAACGAATTTTCCGTCCGCAAACACGGTGCGTTCCTCCCCGTCTCCAATGTCGTACTGATGTAAATTATTCTGTTCAATGTTAGTGATCAGTATTTGAGGGTAACGCGGATTGGTTGCATATCCAGCTTTTTTCAATCCATAAGCCCAACCCCTATAATCATCCGGTTGCAGGTTAAATAACGAAGCGTATCGGGAACTGCTTCTTAAGAAGTCACTATGATCTTTATAACTATCGGCGGCAGTATTGTATTTTCGGAAGCATTCGTCAGGGGCATCATCAGTATGGGAAACTGATTCTCCAGTCCAGGCATTTTTGCATTTTATACCGAAATGATTGTTCGATTTTTTTACAAGTTCGCTATTCCCATTTTCCGTCTCCAAGATTCCCTGTGCGAGAGTAACTGAGGCCGGTATTCCTGATCGTTTCATTTCTGAAATAGCGATATCCTTATATCTAAGAATATATTCCTGTATAGAAATATTCTGCGCACTTAAGCTCCCTGTCGATAAACAAATAATAAAAGCTACAAGAAGTTTTTTCATTCAGTTTTTTTTCTAATCAACATTAAACCGTCTCTTATTGTCAACATTACCTGCTCCACTCGGTTGTCGTTTAATACAAGTTCATTAAACGCATGAATAGCAGCGGCGTTCTTTCCTTTAATTTCTTGTGCGAGCACCTGGCCGTGAAACAATACATTATCAGCGATGATGATTCCGCCTGCCCTAAGCCGCGGCAAAGTTAATTCGTAATAGTCAATATAGCTGGTTTTATCTGCATCAATAAAGATGAGATCCCAATCGAAAGCTAAAGTAGGAATGATTTGACGCGCATCGCCTTCATGAACAATAATGCTATCGGACACACCTGACTTTTCTATATTTGTTCTGCTGATAGACGCATCTTCTCCGCGCAACTCAATGGTATGAAGTTTTCCACCGGGGGACAGTCCCCTTGCCAAACATATCGCACTAAAACCAGTGAATGTTCCTGCAAATGATTAGTAAGATGCTGAGGCCATTATTGATACTTGAGATCGGCACATTC
>JANXYS010000309.1 GCA_025355935.1 Chitinophagales bacterium
TTCCGACAAACGAGGAGGAGCCAATGGGGCACGCATCAGACTAGCCCCCCAGAAATACTGGCAGGTAAACAATCCAACCCAACTTACTAAGGTACTGTCAGTTTTAGAGACTATTCAATCAACATTTAATGCTGCCCATGCTGGAAATAAAAGCGTTTCAATTGCCGACCTTATCGTGTTAGGCGGTGGTGCCGGCATAGAAGTAGCCGCGAAAAATGCAGGTTATGATATCCAGGTTCCATTTAGCCCGGGTAGGACAGACGCAACGCCAGAACAAACGGACGTAGATTCGTTTGCCGTGCTTGAGCCAAACGCAGATGGGTTCCGTAACTATTCTAAAAACACCTCTGTTTTGTCAGAAGAAGAGATGCTGATCGATAAGGCGCAATTATTAAAACTTACTGGGCCCGAACTGACTGTCCTGGTGGGAGGACTGCGCGTACTAAACGCTAATTTCGGAAGTTCTAAACATGGTGTTTTAACGGAAAGAGTAGGCGTACTTAGCAATGATTTCTTTGTAAACCTGTTAGATTTTACCACCACATGGAAAGCTTCGACAGGAATCGCTGATATTTTCGAAGGCAGTGAACGTAAATCAGGAAAAGTAAAGTGGACGGGCACGAGGGTTGATCTTATTTTCGGATCAAATTCCGAATTAAGGGCCATTGCTGAAGTTTATGCTTGTGTGGATGCCCAAGATAAATTTGTGCAGGATTTCATATCAGCATGGACAAAAGTGATGAACCTAGACAGGTATGATTTAAATTAAAAGGAGTTGTATTATAATAAGAAAGCTGGCTCCCCAAGGGGCCAGCTTTCTTATTAACTTTAGTAATTAGCTTAATGACTGTCGACGTACAGATGAGAATCAAATAGTCCAATCAGGCCTTAAAAAGTGACAGGTATAGCCATTGGGATTCTTCTGGAGATAGTCCTGGTGCTCTTCTTCGGCGTTCCAGAAATCAGATGCGGGTTCAACAGCCGTTATAATTTCGCCTGGCCATTTGCCGGATGCAGCCATATCTGTGATTAAAGCTTCGGCGGTAGCTTTCTGTTCCTCACTACAGTAGAAAATCGCGGAACGGTATGAAAGTCCCCTGTCATTCCCCTGCCTGTTCATTGTTGTAGGATCGTGAATCTGAAAAAAGAATTCAAGTAAACTACGGTATGTTATTACTTTTGGATCGAACACAACTTCGATACCCTCAGCGTGTGTTCCATGATTGCGGTAAGTTGCATTTGGCACGTCGCCGCCTGTGTAACCAACTACTGTTGACTGAACCCCGGGGAGTTTCCTGATCAATTCTTCCACACCCCAAAAACATCCTCCGGCTAAGATCGCTTTTTCCATATTTATCTTTTTATGGTTTGAGGTGCAAAGTTAAGCGGAATTGAATTCGTAGCATGTTAATGGCTGTTTAAGAAGCCGGATAGAATCTACATTTAAATTTAATATTATGCCCAATAGAGTGACGTTGTCTAACAAGCTCGTTACATACATAACGTAGTTACATTTAAGATAGGATACAAAGCAAATAAATTTAAATTTGTGCATGATTTTAAAAGCATTTAAAAAATTATTTCCACTTTTTATAGTACAATTTTTTACGTGGTTCGCCCTTTTTGCTCTGTGGATTTATGCCACTCCGGTCGTAACAAAGTATTTCTTTCAAACTACTAATTCCGAAAGTCTGGATTTCGAAAATGGAACCCAATGGGTGTCGACTTGTTTCGCATTCTACGCAACGTTTGCAGCATTCCTTACATTCTTCATGACCAGATTATTGAAGGTCATTTCAAAGGAACGATTGCATGCTTTGGGACTTATTATCGGAAGTATTGGCTTACTGTTTATCTTTTTGCTACGGAGTAAATGGAGCCTGATTATCAGCTTTACATTTATTGGCATTGCATGGAGTAGTATCAGCAACATTCCCTACCGGATAGTAAGCGACTTTGATGGAGAAGGCACCAACATAATGACCTATTTTGCCGTTTTCAATTTCTCTGTTGTAATTCCACAAATTGCTGCTTCATATATCCTAAGTGTTTTCAATAAATACCTTTTTCACAGTGAAACGATTTATATCATGCTATTAGGAAGTATTTCTATGTTTGTGGCGGGCATGCTAATGTTCATTCTTTATTGGTCGCCTGGGAGAAGGCATAATACACTTCATGCCGAAAAACAAGTAAGTTAGAAAGTGATTTTACCTGTGAAATTCAGCTTGCAACCTAATTATTTGTCAGAATGATCATCTGAAGAAAAAGAGCTATTCTTAAATTTTCATACGATACATTACTCAACATTTTTTACGCTATATAGCAATGCACTCTTAAATTAAATATTCTTTTTACCAAGCTTTGTCACACATCATTCTATATTTGCCAGATGAAAAAAGCGGGCATTTTGGGTGGAGGACAGTTAGGAAGAATGTTGCTGCAGTCAGCAGCAAATTACCCTGTAGAAACATTCGTAATGGAGAATGATCCATTTTGCCCGGCAGCTCATCTTTGTAAGCATTTTATAGTTGGTGATATCCGCAATTACGACGATGTTTTGAACTTTGGGAAAGACCTGGACGTGCTCACTATTGAAATTGAAAGCGTAAACCTGGAGGCACTTGAAGAACTTGAAAGGCTTGGGGTGAAAGTTTATCCCCGCCCCGAAGCACTCCGCATTATCAAAAACAAAATATTACAAAAACAATTTTATAAGGCCCAGGGAATTCCCACGAGTGATTTTATCATTACCTCGGGCTTGAGGGATCTGGAGGCGCATCAAAGTTTTCTTCCTGCAGTTCATAAACTTGCCCTTGGCGGCTATGATGGAAAAGGAGTTGAATTGCTACGAAAGAAAGAAGACATTAGCAAAGGGTTTGATGAGCTGGCCGTACTCGAGAAAATGGTAGATATCAAAAAGGAAATTGCTGTAATCATTGCAGTGGGCGAAAACTGCGAGACGGTTATATATCCTCCGGTGGATATGGTTTTCGACCAGCGCCTGAACCTCCTTAACTACCAGCTAAGCCCGGCAGATTTGCCTGACAAGGTGTTCTGGAAAGCGGAAGCCATTGCCTTGAAGGTGGTTAAAGATTTGAAAAGTCCAGGCATTTTTGCGGTCGAGCTTTTTGCCGATCTTGATGATAACGTCTGGGTAAATGAGACTGCGCCCCGGGTACATAACAGCGGACATCATACCATTGAAGCTAATTACAGTAGCCAGTTCGATATGTTATGGCGTATAATGATGCAGTATCCCCTGGGTAATACAGATCATATACTTCCTGCGGCAATTGTAAATTTAATTGGCGAAAAAGGCCATAGTGGCCCTGCAGTGTATGAGGGCTTGGAAACGGTTCTTGAGATGGATAATGTGTTTGTACATATTTACGGAAAGGAAAATACTAGGCCCGGACGAAAAATGGGACATATCACCATTTTAAGCAATGAAAGACAAGAACTTTTGCATAAGGCGAATCAAATAAGGCATACTATACGGGTGATCTCGAAAGATTAAATACTGGGTTCTTTACGCGTAGCACTTATAATATCAGTGATTTTATAAAGTGAGCCGGTTGGCCAGTCTTTTTAATTCAATCTCGGATGATTTTGCAGCGAAATTTAGGTTAACCAGCCGAAACCCACTTTCCTGGAAACTCTGCTGCGCATTTTTAACCTCTACAATCGTTGCCTGCTTGTATTCAAATCTTAAAAGGGCGAGATTTAATAACTGCCCGGAAAGCTTATAATTTTGCACGGCACTATCAAGTTGGTTAATAGTATTTGTATAGGATTGATATTGCTTCACCACCCGTGCTCCATAATCCCTGTATAAAATTTGTTTTTGTATGCCCGCATCCCGCACCGCGATCTCGGCCACCTGTTTCTGACGCCGGTACACAGTGCCATTGTAAATGGGAACTGCTATGCCGAAACCAACTACAGGCCCGTAATTCTGGTTCAATGTTAACTGCCCAGCGGCTGCCTGGTTGCGTGAAAAGTTATAACCGCTGGTTGCCCGGATGGAGGGATACCGCAGTGCATCTGTTTCTTTTACAATTAATTCGTTTATTCTAACCAGGCTTTCTGCAGCCTTGACATCGGCACTCTTATTAAGGCTGTTTAGGATGTCATCGAGTAACACGTTTTTGTCGACAATAATGGTATCTTCTACACTAATAGCTGAGTCGGGACGCAATGTTAATAAGCGTAATAGCTCAGCCTTAGCCTGGTGGATAATGAGTTCCTGCGCTAATTTTGATTGCTGCAAAGTGTTAAGGTCGATTTGGGCCTGGAAGAGATCGGCATTATTTGCAAGCCCTACTGACTGCCTTACTTTCACAATATCAAGTTGTTTATTGGATGCTTCAATAGACAGCTCGATCGTCTTGATATAATTTTGTTGTCGAACTATATCATAATACCCTACCATCACATCTGCTAAAACATTTTGGACCTGGGCATTAAGTAGCTCACTGCTCTGTGCCTGTAATTCTGCAAGTCTTTTTTTTGTAGCAATTACCCTTCCTCCGTTGTACAAAAGAATGCTACCCGTTACGCCTACCTGCAGATTATTTACAGCGGCATTGTTGCGTTTTATAGTGCTTCCGGTGTTGAGCCTCTGGTTTACGCTGGTAATGGACTCATTATCCGAAAGGTTACCGTTAACGACCGGGAGGC
>JANXYS010000321.1 GCA_025355935.1 Chitinophagales bacterium
CATGAATCGAATCACGTCATCCAGGTTTCGACCTAAACTGAGTGTGACTACAATCTCATCATCTGAATATTTCCTCTTTTCCTGCATGCATCCCTTATTTGTACATTGTAAAATAAACTATGTAACCTTAAATATGCTTTATTTAAATAATTATCACTGTCAGGCAGAACCATGCTCTTAGATTGTATCGGGGCAAATGGGTTGGTATATAATTCAACTCAATATTCTGCAGATTCTTACCAGGTTATTAATTTCTATTGCTTCAAATCTACTACACTTCATCAATAGCATATAAGAGCTTCTTCTTAACCATGCTCATCTTTCATTAACTTTAAAGAATGAAGGCATATTTTATCAGCGGCCTGGCAGCAGACGAACGTGTATTTAACCATATACGGCTGCCCTCGGAAATTGATATGTCTCCCTTACGTTGGATCCCGCATAAAAGGAATGAAAAGTTGAAAGAGTATGCGTTTCGCATGGCCGAAGCAATCGATGCATCGCAACCATTTTTGTTAGTGGGGCTTTCGATGGGCGGAATGATAGCGGTCGAAATCGCAAAAATAGTTCCCCCGGTACAACTGATATTGATTAGTTCGGTGCCAACGTACCTGCATTTTCCACCATCATTTAAATTATTTCATTTATTGCGGCTAAATGCCCTGGTACCGGTAAAGTTTCTCAAGGCGGTCTCGATCTATAAAAGAGATCTCTTAAACGATTCAGAAGAAGATAAGGAAGTTTTAAAGCAGGTGATCCGCGACAGTGACCCAGCGTTCATCAGTTGGGGCATAGAAGCTATTCTCGGATGGCGAAACATCAGAATTCCGTCCTCCGCTGTACATATCCACGGGAGTAAAGATGAAATACTTCCGCTGAAATATACTAACCCGACACACATAATCAAAGGTGGAGGGCACCTCATGATTATGGAAAGAGCGAAAGATATTAACTGTATTCTAACAGAGGTCGTAAAATTGAATTAAATTTTGTATATCTTAAGCATTGCATATGTAACAAACATAAAACTCATACAAAAAAGTTATGGAAGCAGTATTAGAAGTATGGCAGCGTGGAGCCCTGCCGGGTATTCCTGCACTTCTGCAGCCCGTGGCACACGCTTTGTTACAGGCAAGAGAAGAAGTTGCAGAATTGGAAGTGCATTTGAATGAAAATCTAATCTGGGAACGTCCCGGTGGTGTTGCGTCTCCTGGCTTTCATCTTCAACATCTTTCAGGAGTGCTTGATAGAGTTTTTACCTACGCAAGAAACGAATCTCTAACCGAAGATCAGCTCATACAATTGCACGATGAGGATGTTTCCCCAAACTCTTTGCTTACAATAACCGGACTAGTAACTCGTTTCAATATGCAGGTAGATAAGGCCTTAAATCAATTGAAGCAAACTGACGAGCAAACATTAACAGAATTTCGGGCAGTTGGACGCAAGTTGCTGCCCTCCACTGTGATCGGATTGTTAGTTCACGGAGCAGAACACACAATGCGTCATTTAGGGCAACTAAGAGTCACAATAATGATTTTGTCTAATAATTAAGAATTATGCATTCAAAACCTGGTAATTTGCTCATTATCTGAAATGAAAATTGCAAACATAATCATATTTCATGATGACCCGCAAGGCGTCGAAAGGATCCTCAAAGCTATGCAGCATCCTGAATGTAGCTTCTACCTTCATCTAGACAAGAAGGTGGAAATCTCTTCATATGAATACCTCGCTGATTATCCTAAAACTTTTTTTGTCAGAGATCGGAAGTCTGTAAGATGGGCAGGTTATAGCCAGTTGGAAGCTATTATGGCCAGCATCGGTGAAATAATTGAGAGTGGCATTCAGTATGATTTTATTAATCTACTTAGTGGGCAGGATTATCCGATTAAACCGGTCGATCACATTTATAATTTTCTTGCCGACAACATTGGAAGTTCTTTTCTAATGTCTGAAACCCCGCCAAGCTATTGGTGGGGAGAGGCTCTCTCAAGGTTTCAAAAATATCATTTCATCGATTATGGCTTCCCGGGTAAATTCCGGTTCGGAAACGTTCTGTCTGCAATTATGCCAGAAAGAAAGTTTCCACTTGCCCTCCAACTATATGGCGGGCCAAACGCTGCATATTGGATACTTGACATAAATGCTGCCCATTACGTGTATAAATTTCTGACCAGCAAGGATAGCAAAAAGCGGTTTTTTAAA
>JANXYS010000408.1 GCA_025355935.1 Chitinophagales bacterium
TAGTTTACTTTTGTGGATAATATTGCCAGTATGGTATGCTACGTATAAATTCAACACTAAAGACTTGTAATATGAAAAGGCATTCGTCGCTTGCGCATCTGTCAAGAGAACATCATGGGGCATTAATACTGTCCCGGCTACTGCAAAAAAATGCACCAGTTTACAATGGACTACCGGTCGATACCGCAGGTAAAGCAGCGTATGCTATTAAATTTTATAAAGAAGAGTTGATAGAACATTTTGAAAAAGAAGAACAGGCATTATTATTAGTGAAGGGCGTTAACGAGCCACTGGATCTAATGGTGCAAACAATTTTTGATGAGCACCTCTGGTTACATGAAGCATTTAAGTCAATACCTACTAATCATGACCTGCCTGCACACCTGGATAAACTTGGCCACGCCCTTGAAATTCATGTACGTAAAGAAGAGCGTGAGCTTTTTCCATACATACAAAAAAGTTGCAGTGAAGAATTGATGTCAGCCATTGAGGCATTCTTATCATCATTTATGATAAAATGAAAAAAGATATTGAAACCAGGACGGATATTGAATTGCTCGTAAATCTTTTTTACGAAAGAATCTTAGCGGATAGGCAAATCGGGTATCTTTTCCAGAGAATTGTGGAAGCAAATGAGGGATTGCGTTTGCAAACAATGTATGATTTTTTCGAAAACATTATTTTATTTACAGGAAGATATGAAGGTCACCCGATGAACCTGCACCAGCTCCGCCATGCTCCTACTCCTTTAACCGCGCCGGATTTTGATCATTGTAATGAACTGTTTGTTTGGAGTGTTGATTCATTATTTATGGGCAAAAATGCCAGCCTGGCCAAACAGCGTGCTAGCAAGATATCGGGAATCATACAAACGGAAATATCAAACTTGAAGCAAAAAGATATTGATTAATCAGATTTAAATAATGACAGTCCACCGTAGCGTTTTCTCATGTTGCTATTAACTTGCGCGAACATGCCCAAAGAATTAAAACTTTTTTTAACTTCAAAGCACTATTATCATAGCTTGAATCCGCGCTACTTGCCGGCAGGAGGGGGTAACAGCACTGCATCTATTACATGTACTATTCCATTAGATGCTGGTATAGAAGCAATAATAGTAGCAGTTCCATTCACCATAAACTTTCCATCTTTTTTAGTGATCGTAATGTTACCGCCATTTACCTGGCCTATCACCTGACCATCAGTAAAGCTTTCTGATTTAAACACGCCCAGCGAAACATGGTATTGCAAAAGATCAGCGAGATCATCCTTTTTTTCTGGTTTGATTAAACCATCTACTGTGCCGGCCGGTAATTTAGCGAAAGCTGCATTAGTAGGAGCAAATACGGTGAAAGGGCCGGCATTACTTAAGGCATCAACCAAGCCCGCGGCCTGTACGGCTGTTACGAGGGTTGTATGATCTTTACTGGTAACTGCAACCTGAACTACATTTTTTTGCGACATATCATCCTTTACCCCAGATTGACCCGGATGATCTGCAGCTGTTGAAACCACGCCTTCGGCACTCTGTTTTTGTTCAATGTTGCTTTGGCAATTAAGCAGAAAGACCGAACTGCTTAAAAGCAATAAAATTAAATTGATTCTCATAAATAATGTAGTATTAATTTTTTAAGTCGGTACAAAGTAAGCATTCGTATTTAACGGATATATGACTAAAATCACATTTGGGAAGTCTTTAAAAAATGCCGGTCCAATTCATGCAAACTGAATTCTGCAGTTTTCAATTCCATCATAAACCGTTGATGGTTTAGTAAGGATACCGTGAACAAGGTTCTATAATAATCCACCCCTTCAATCAGGTTTTGAAAAAACCCAGCATAATATTTTCTTTTTTTGAGATATGGAACCTGCCATTCGTTTTCATCGTTTAACAGCTCTTTCAGAAAGCTAATATATAAATTTAATTCGTTAATAAACATGTGCGGACGATTTGTATCATCTATAATATTTGATCGTCCATATATATGATCGGTCATAGTTTGCAGTGATACGACTTTGGAAAAGTAAGCAATGTTAGGGCCCGGGCAAATGGTTACTGCTTCTGATTTTTTAATAATGGTTTGTTCATACCTGATTGCCGCTGCATTGCTTAATCCAATACACAGGCATTCCTTATCCAAAACTTCTGACAGTTGTTTCTGGTATACGGCCTCTGGTAGTAACATTGATCGTAGCTGAGCAATTTTTAGTCTCTGATATTTGGCAGATGCGGTACAAATGGGTTTTGCGGTAAACTCCGAATTAAACGCCAGATGTTTTTCGGTACAAGGGCTCCCGGGCTTTCCATCCCTAATCCGTTGCTTTTTTTCGAGGTCGCTGGTTGTACCTTTAAGATAATGAAATCTTACGCCCAACGGAGAATTATTACTAAGTACCACATCTTCTTTTTTGGCTTTAACAAGTAGTTCTAGTGTAAGACCATCAACAGTAGTGGCTTCAGGAACCAGTAAAAAAGGTGTGCCCCACCCCGTACTTTCTACTCCGTAATAATGATGCAAAAGTTCATCTTCGTTTGTAGTTCCTATTCCACCCTGAACTGACAGGGTAAGCCTGGGTGGAAGTAGAAGCACTTTGCTGCCTTTTTTCTTTACTGCAGCATTGTATAATTCGAAAAGCGCATTTATTAATTCGTCCCTTTTGGTTTTAAATTCCTCCAGGATAGGGCCTAGTAAATACCCATCTGTAGCAAAGGCGTGGCCACCGCAATTTAATCCTGATTCGATCCTGAATTCACTTACCCAGATGCCTTTTTTTGCCAAATATTTTCCCTGAATGATAGCTGACCGGTAATCACTTACTTTGACGATAACTTTTTTACTAAATTGATTATCATCATTTACCTCAAATCCTTTACATTTTTCCAGGTAGTTATACAGCCGCGGGTTCATGCCAGCAGAGAATATAATAGAAGAATTTAGCAGATCGCTATTTGCATAACCCCTCAATGCCGCTACAGCATCCGATCCGTCGTCTAATAAAACACCCTGAGTGCTAAAATTGTCCTTGTCTATTTTCGTCATTACATTTACGTCAATACTGCCCGGAACGATCTGCGTTCTCAGATAAGCCTCCATCTTTTCTTTTTCAGGCTTATTCTGTGTTACTGCCATCTGCAGGTACATTTTCTTGATCATGCTTTCGTTTGGTAACATTTCAAAATACTGAACTATTTCAGAACCTTTTTCAAAGGCAGATTTTCTAAGTTTTTCAGTTTGTTCAAGCACAATTGTATTTACCAAGTTTAGATAGTCTGTAATTCTTCTTGCCCGGTAATCATTTTCATACATTTCAATAGGGGAATATGGTTTACCGATAGCAGTATAATAATGTTTTCTCATCATTTCAATTAACCTGTCTTCTACAATTGAGATAACGGAGGAAATGCCAAAACGCGCAACCTTAATCGGAGAGTCAATGGTAAAAGCAAGGCCCATTACAGGGATATGGAAATTATGTGGTGAATAGCTGGGCATTAATAAGTGGGATTTAAGTAATTAATCAATCATCTGTGATAGATAATAATGTATGAAAATTTATATTGCCCTACTGAAGAGTTTTGCCTTCACTTTACATTCATTTTTCCAAAGTTGCACATCTATGGCAGCTATGATATTCCTGATAAACGAGTTTCCTTTAGTAGTAACCTCAATACAATCATTGTCCACTACTACCAATTCATCGGACTCTAGCATTTTAAGTTCCAGGAACGCACTTTTTAGAAAGTCGGGATTCAGTAGATTATGATCGAGGCTAGTTTTATTTTTGCACATCAATTCCTGTATATTTTTTCGAATAAGAAGATCTTCTTCGCTCAACAAGTGCCCGTTTACTAATGGAAGTATTCCGTGGTTAAGTTTGGTTTCATACTCTTCTATATTTTTTTCATTTTGTGCAAATGCATTAAATGAATCACTGATACCTGAGGCGCCAAGACCGATTATAAGTTTTGATTTAGTGGTGGTATAGCCCATAAAGTTTCGATGAAGATTGCCATTTGATACAGCAGTGAATAAGGCATCTTTCGGCAAAGCAAAATGATCCATTCCGATAGCGACAAAACCCGCAGCTTCCAGCATTATTTTTCCCAGACTATACATTTCCCATTTTTGTGAAGCTGTCGGGAGATCTGCTTCTGTATACCTCCGTTGTCCTTTGCTTTTCCAGGGCACATGGGCATAGGAGTAAAAAGCAATCCGGTCAGGCATCAGGCTACAA
>JANXYS010000431.1 GCA_025355935.1 Chitinophagales bacterium
ATCAGCAAACTTTTCTTATTGTAACTCACAATGAAGAACTTGCGAGAATGAGCGATCGCATCATTCATATGAAGGATGGAAAAATAGTTGATGCAACGGACACGGATTACCAGTAACTTTTTAACCGTGGTTAAAAATTAATAAGAAAGTAAAGATTTTATTCTCTCTGTTAATTTAGTCACTCCCGGCAGCATAGCGTTTTCAAGAAGTATATTCATTGGAACAGCGGGAAGATCCAGGGCTCCCAGCACTTCAACTGCAGCGTCAAGTTGTTGAAAACATGTTTTACTTATACGACCCGCAAGCGCTTCGGCGAAAGAGTTGTTCTGCTGTTCTTCGGTAAGTACTAGGCACTTTCCATGACGGGAGACTGACGAAAATACTAACTCTTCATCAAGAGGGAATAAGGTTCGCAAATCAATTATTTCTACTTGTCCTTCAAATCTTTTTGCCACTGCTTTTGCCCAATAAACTCCCATTCCATAAGTCACAATACAACATGTTTCTCCATTAGTAACCTTTGCGCGGTCGGCTTCCAAAATAATATTTGCTTTCCCAAGTGGTAACACATAGTCTTCTGCGGGCTCGATCATTTTAGCTTCCTCGGTTCCTGCCACCTTACTCCAGTATAACCCTTTATGTTCTAGCATCACAACTGGATTAGGATCGAGAAAGGCGGCTTTCATCAATCCTTTCATATCAGCAGCATTTGAAGGATATACTATTTTGATACCCTTAATCGTCAATAATGTACTTTCAATACTTCCACTATGATAGGGTCCGCCACCCCCATAAGCCCCCACGGGTACACGGATTAAAACTTGTACCGGAAACTTTCCGCAACTAAGATAGCAGCTTTTGGAAATTTCAGTTACTAATTGATTGATGCCAGGATAAATGTAATCTGCAAACTGGATCTCGACGATTGGTTTAGCACCTACCGCGCACATCCCTACAGTAGAACCGACAATATAAGCTTCCTGTATGGCGGTGTTGAAAACCCGATGATCGCCAAATTGTTGGGCAAGGGTAGCCGCTTCACGAAAAACGCCGCCTAGTCGCCTTCCTACATCCTGGCCATATAAAAGGACTTCCGGAAATTTTATCATAATCTCCCTGATGGCGAAGAGTGCCGCATCAACCATCAGTACCTTTTCTTTTCCTTCAGGACTGCGTATGCCTTCTTCCGTTAGCACCGGTGTTGGTACAAAGATATGGTCGCAGACAGTAAGGGGATCGGGTTCCGGAGAATTTACAGCGAGCTTAAATTCGTCCGCCACCATAACCTTAGCGTTCTTTTCAATATTTTGCAAAACATCTTCGTGTATTCCCTGGCGCAGTAAAGATGCCTTAAGTTTTAATACGGGATCATTGGCTGAATGTATTGCAAGATTATCAGTGCTGCGATAAAAATCTTTGCGCACGCCGCTCGTGTGATGCCCTAGCAAAGGAACTTTAGCATGTATTAACCACGGTTGTCTTTTACCCCTGATTTTTTGAATTACTTCCGCAACGGTATTATAACTTTTTCGAAAATTTGTTCCATCGATACTTACACGTCTGATTCCTTTAAACCCTGCTACAAATTCGTAAGCATTAGAAGTTCGGGCTTCCGCGCTCGTCACGCTGATCCCCCATTCATTGTCCTGAACAAGATAAAGGATCGGCAGTTGGTGAAGTGCGGCAAACTGCAATGCTTCACTCACTTCACCTTCTGTAACAGAAGCATCCCCAAGGGAGCACACCACCACAGGCAACTCACCTGCAGGGCCAATTCGGAAAAGAGGCGAGCTGATAGTATGTAAAAATTTTAAGCCCTGCGCAATACCGGTTGTTGGAATCGCCTGCATTCCCGTAGCACTACTCTGATGAATAATCGTAGGTTTATCCGCAACTTTTGAGTTGGGATGATTATAGTACTCTCTGCCCCCGGTAAATATATCTTCCCCCTTAGCGAGCAACTGCAACATTAGTTCAAAGGGCTTATAACCCATACCCAGCATCATGGATTCATCACGGTAGTAAGGGCTCACAAAATCTACTGGCAATAGTTGCATCGAAAGGGCAAGTTGAATAGCCTCATGACCACGGCTGGTGCTATGAACATATTTGCATATCTGCCTGTTAGCTTCATATATCTCAGCCATGGCCGTCGCGGTACACATATGTCGGTATGCAGCAAATTGTATTTCAATGGATGGAGTCATGTTTTCAAAAAGCGTAAATCGAAAAAGATAGTCTGTTCTGTATTACCCGGATGTTGAAAAACGAACTTTCTTGTTTACTTAACAACAGGCAAAAATATAAAAGAGTATAGATAAAAAAATAACAGGAGCCTGTTGAAGGCTCCTGTTAATATCATTGCATTGTAAACGACTCCAGGAACTTTGTAGTAAAATTTCCCGAACGAAATTTCTCATCTTTCATCAATTGCTGATGAAAAGGGATTGTAGTTTTAATCCCCTCGATCACGTATTCACTAAGGGCTCTGCTCATAGTGTTAATGGCTTCCTCACGGGTTTGCGCAACCGCGATTAATTTGGCTATCATGCTATCGTAGTAAGGTGGAATAACGTAACCCGCATAAACGTGGCTGTCGACGCGAACACCATGCCCCCCGGGCGTATGCAGAACACTTATTTTACCCGGGCTCGGGCGAAAATCGTTATATGGATCCTCGGCATTTATACGGCATTCAATGGCATGCATTTGAGGGTAGTATGCCTTCCCTACTATTTTTTCACCAGCAGCAATTTTAATTTGTTCTTTTATGAGATCATAGTTGATCACCTCTTCTGTTACGCAATGCTCTACCTGGATACGGGTGTTCATTTCCATGAAATAGAAGTTGCGGTGCTTATCTACCAGGAATTCGACCGTTCCTACGCTTTCATAGTTGATGGCCTGTGCAGCCTTAATGGCAGCAGCACCCATTGCTTCACGCAACTCCGGGGTCATAAAGGGGGAAGGACTTTCTTCAACCAGTTTTTGATGACGACGCTGTATAGAACAATCCCGTTCACTCAGATGACAAATATTTCCATATTGGTCTCCCGCAACCTGTATCTCTATATGGCGTGGTTCTTCTACAAACTTCTCCATATAAATACCATCATTTTTAAACGACGCAGCCGCTTCCTGCTTGGCTGCATCGAAAGCCTTTTCAATTTCTGCTTCTGCCCAAACTACTCGCATACCTTTTCCTCCACCTCCGGCAGTTGCTTTAAGAATTACAGGGTAG
>JANXYS010000440.1 GCA_025355935.1 Chitinophagales bacterium
GGATCAGACTCGCCTTCAAACCTATAAGTACGAATAATTGTCAGATCTTCGGGCTGATATATTTTACCATTCGTTGTAGTAAAACCTTTTTCTGTCATGGTAAATTCATTATCCTGCTTTTTGATTCGCAGTTTTTCAAGAACAACGCTCACCGTTGTCATTTGTGTTGGCCTCGTTTGCATAAAACATAGTTTTAAATGAAGTGTTGAAACCTACAAAATCAACAAACATGCCTGAAAACACGTTTACTCAATTTCGCCAAACCTTGCGTTTATAATTTTTACCTGGCTTTCGCAATAGCAATAATTATAGTGAACATCAGGCGGAAGGTGCAGGTAACAAGAAATCGCCTCATTTGTGCGCTTGTAAAATCATAGTAGCGACAATTCCTCAACAGGGATTCGATCGGGATAAATTTTACAGCTTTTGTTTAGTAAAATAATAAAGCCACCCTCTTTAAGTAGGATGGCTTTATATCTTAATTCTTAAGATCTTTATAACCGGAATCCATCGTGGATAACAGCATTCTTTTTGACTACCACAATGCCGTCCTTGATTGCCAGAAGCTCATGATCGGCATCTGCAACGTGTTCTCCCCCACTGATCACTACATTATTTCCTATTCGGCAATCCTTATCTACGATAACGTTTTTTAAATGGCAATGGTCGCCTATACCAATAGCCGGGATACCCTTGCTAAAATTTTCCGCGATTTCTTCGATCGTTTCATACCTGTCGTTCCCCATAATGTAACAACTTTCAATGGTGCTTCCGCTTCCAATTCTGCTTCGGATACCGATCACTGAGTTGTAAATCTTTTGCGCTTTTAAGATGGAGCCTTCCGCAATGATAGCCTGTTCGAGGGTTGAACCGCTTATTTTGGCGGGCGGCAGCATCCTGGCCCTTGTATACACCATTTTTTTGTTATCGAATAAATTAAAGGGAGGAAGATCGAGTGTGAGTGAAAGATTAGCTTCGAAAAAAGAGTAAATATTTCCAATGTCAGTCCAATAGCCATCGTACTGATAACTAAGAACCTTGTATTTTTCTATGGCATCGGGTATGATTTCCTTACCAAAATCTGTAGCAGATTTCTTTTCTTCTTCCAGCAACTGGAATAATAACTTGCGGCTGAAAATATAAATTCCCATAGATGCCAGGTAATGGCGACCCTGTTTTTGCATTTCTTCGCCCGTGTCGCTGGTCCAGTCAGATAGAAGATCCTTTGAAGGTTTTTCTATGAAAGAAGTGATTACATGCTCTTCATTGGATTTCAGAATACCAAACTCTGGCGCTTCTCTTTCCCCGACGGGGATAGTAGCGAGGGTGATATCTGCATTACTGGCCTCGTGTTTCTCTATCATCTCCATAAAATCCATCTGGTATAATTGGTCGCCACTCAGGATAAGTACGTAATCAAAATCATTCTTGTCGATATGCTTTAACGACTGCCTAACCGCATCTGCAGTACCCTGGAACCATCCCGGGCTGTCCGGAGTTTGTTCGGCCGCAAGTATATCTACAAAGCCACTGCTAAACCCACTAAACTGGTAAGTATTTTTGATATGCTTATTAAGAGATGCCGAGTTATACTGCGTTAGTACAAACATCCTGTTGATATTGCTGTTGATGCAATTTGAAATAGGGATATCAACCAACCGGTATTTTCCCGCAATGGGTACTGCAGGTTTACTCCTGGTAGCGGTGAGTGGGTAAAGCCTTGATCCGGCGCCGCCGCCAAGAATTACCGCAACAACTTTCTTATGTAGCATATTTTGTGATTTTACTAAATGGATAAATATAGATCAATGTATTTCTGAGCACTTACTTCCCAACTATTTTTAATGTTCATCATTGTATGCCTTACTTCATCAAACTTTTCATTATCGTCAAATAATTGCATTGCCCTGCGCATTGAATGCAGGATATCATCAACGCTCGCATCATTAAAGCAGATACCGTAACCATCTTCATCTCCGAAATCAATTACCGTGTCAGCCAGGCCACCCGTGCGGCGTACAACCGGCACCGTGCCATAGCGCATTGCATACATCTGGTTCAGCCCGCAGGGTTCTACGCGGCTCGGCATAAGCAAAAAGTCTGCGCCCGCATACATTTGATGACTTAACTTTTCATTATACTGAATACGCGAATTGTAATACCCCACCCAACGATCGTTTAGCGATGCCAGGCTATATTCTATTTCCGGCTCACCACTGCCAAGTATGAGAAAGCTAAACTTTTGTCTTGCTTCTGCGAACGCCCTGATAATCGCTTCCGGTAAAAGGTCCGCTGCCTTCTCCCCTACCAGTCTTCCTATAAATACAAACAATGGAAGCGAAGCATCAAAACCAAAATCATTGCATAATTTTTCTTTATTCATCTTTTTTCCGGAGGCTGCATCTTTCTCAGAAAAATTGTCAAGTATATATGTATCGGTTAGAGGGTTCCATACTGCGTAATCAATGCCATTTAATATGCCCGAACACTTACCCATCTCGTAATTAAAAAGTGCCTCCAGGCCATTGGCGTTGTACATCAGCTCGCGCATGTAACCTGGGCTTACAGTGTTTACTTTATCAGCGCACCTGATACCTGATGCTAAGGGGTTGATAGTTTTATTCCATTCCAGCAGGCCTGCGCGCCAGCTATCCCATGCCGGTAGATAAGAAGATTTATTCCAGTCCATCCACCCCTGGTATTGTCCGTTGTGAATGGTTAATACTGTTGGTACAAATGAGATGTGATTGTAAGCGTAGCAATTCTTAAGCATGAAAGGAATCAATGCAGTATGATGGTCGTGCACATTGATGACATCCGGCGTATGCTCCCAGCGGCTGATCCACTCAAGGACCGCGATTTGGAAGGCTGTAAAACGCTCCGTGTCATCATCATAACTGTAGATAGCTTCGCGGTCGAGTAAGCCGTTGATATCTATACAATACAAATCAAAACCAAGTTTGTTTGTCTTCTCCCGGATAACAGTGAAATCGATCCCGCGATCTCCCATGAAGAAGAATCCCTTATGAGCTACAGCCCATTCATTTTCGTAAAGAAATTTGGTTCGGTG
>JANXYS010000470.1 GCA_025355935.1 Chitinophagales bacterium
CCCCTTTAAAACCGGCACCCAGGGTAACAACAGTGAAAAGTATTTTTAGAATAAAATCCCAGCGCGGCACTGGGCCAAGGAAGGCTTCCGAAATCACCGGAATTCCTAAACCCAGGTAGCGAGTACCTATGAACCAGGCAGCAGTAGCAATCACAATACCACCAATGAAGGGCCGAAGCGGGGGAAATTTAATGTTCTGTTTAAAAAGGAAAGCGACTCCATGGAGGCATTTGGAAAATAAGGCCGCGCAGATGCCGAAAACAATACCACAAAATACACTGTAGATAATCGTTTGCCACTCCAATGGCGGAACTTCGGGAATCACAAACACACTGTGCGAAACGCCCCACAACCCCGTTACCATTTCACCGATGATGGCAGCGGCAAATGCGGGAAAGAGAGCTTCATATTTAATACTACCCGTGCGAAAAAATTCAAGTGCAAATACTGCACCTGCGAGTGGCGTTCCGAAAACGGAGCCAAAGCCGGCAGCCACGGCGGCTATCAATAAAATTCTTCGATCCGGGTTGGACAGTTTGAACAGGCTACCAAGTTTATCAGCAGCCGCCCCGCTTATCTGTACCGCTGTACCTTCCCTCCCGGCTGACCCGCCGAACAGGTGCGTGATGATAGTGCCGATGTAGACAAGCGGCGCCAACTTTAAAGGAATCCGCTTTGTCGGTTCCTGCAAACTATCAAGTATAAGATTGTTTCCTCCTTCAGCGTCTTGACCTAAATAAAAATAGAGGTATCCAACACCCAGCCCCGCAACGGGGAGTAGAAAAATAATCCATGGATGCAACTCCCTAAAGTTGGTTACGATTTGAAGCGAGGTTAAAAAAACGGCGGAAAATGTACCCGCTAAAATACCGGTAAAAGATGATAAGACCAGCCACTTCGCTAGATAACTTATAGAAGGAGACCCGTTTAGTAGATTGAAAGATGTAAATTTATTCTTGTTCAGTTTACTTAGTTTATTCAATTTAGAAAAGCCGGGATGGCTTTTTAAAAAAACAGTTTCCAATGTCCCGGTGAGCTTCCGAAGTTAAACAAATGTAAGAAAAAGTTATAGCCCAGCAGATCCTGGGCGAAGGCAGGCTCAACCGCATCAAAGATTATTAAACCAGTGAACTACATGATAAGCAGGAAACACTTTATGAAATCGATGGCCTTACTAACGGCAGCAGTTGCGGCAGGAGACCATAGTATTTTTGCAGGCAGCATGGAATTGTATGAATCCAGGCGGCCAGCACCTCGCGACAGGAAGTTCAGCAGCGAGGCGGTAGAAGCAGCTATAGCAAAATTCAAGAAGGCTGCCGGTAACAAGGAACTTGCCTGGCTTTTCGAAAATTGTTTCCCCAATACGCTTGATACTACGGTAGACTTTACACTCGTAAATGGAATACCAGATACATATGTAATTACCGGCGATATTGATGCTATGTGGCTGCGGGATAGCAGCGCGCAGGTTTGGCCCTACCTTGGGTTTATAAAGGAAGATGCAAAATTGAGGCAACTAATTGCAGGTGTCATCCACAGGCAAACAAAGAATATTTTAAAGGATCCTTATGCCAATGCATTTTACAAAGATGACCAAAAAGTAAGCGAATGGAAATCGGACCTTACGGAGATGAAGCCCGGTATTCACGAGCGGAAGTGGGAAGTTGATTCGCTTTGTTATCCAATCCGGCTAGCACATGGTTATTGGAAAGAAAAAGGAGACGTCTCAGCTTTCACAAAAGACTGGATCGAGGGCATACGACTAACGGTCGCAACCTTCAAAACGCAGCAGCGTAAATCAGGACGAGGGCCATACAGTTTTCAGCGAACTACCGCATGGGCGACGGATGGCGTGCCCCTGGGCGGGTATGGTTACCCGGTAAACCCGATTGGATTAATATGTTCTTCGTTCCGGCCAAGTGATGATGCGACCGTGTTTTCGTTCCTGGTACCGTCAAACTTTTTTGCAGTTGTTTCTTTGAAACAAGCGTCAGAATTACTTGGGGCGATTAAGACGGAATCTGAGCTGGCCAAGGAATGCCTTGCGCTTGCTAAGGAAGTAGAAACTGCCTTGCAAAAATATGCGCTCGTGGAGCAGCAGGGTTTCGGGAAAATCTACGCCTATGAAGTAAATGGTTTTGGAAGCCATAACCTGATGGACGACGCCAACGTCCCTTCGCTCCTATCCCTTCCCTACTTGGGTGCAATCAGCAAAACTGATCCTATTTATTTGCGAACCCGGAAATTTGTTCTTTCAAATTCGAATCCCTTTTTCTTTAAAGGAAAAGCCGGTGAAGGTATAGGTGGCCCTCATGCCGGCGTCGACATGATCTGGCCATTAAGCATCAGCATGCGTGGCCTCACAAGCACGGATAACCAGGAAATCAGAAAATGCGTTAAAATGCTCATTGCGAGTAATGCCGGAACTGGTTTTATGCACGAATCTTTTCATAAGGATGACGCCGCTAAGTTCAGCAGAAAATGGTTTGCCTGGGCAAATACCTTGTTCGGGGAATTGCTTTGGGAAAATTTCCGAGAAGCCCGACTCTAGCCAAGTGCGCATCACTAATGAGTACTACAAATCAATAAGGATTTTGTGGCATTAAATTTAGAAATTTTAAGCCCTGCCACCACGTGGTGGCATTCATTAAAACAAAATAAAAAAAGCCACCATTTGGTGGCATTGTTTTATTTTAGGAGATCAATGCCACCATTTTGTAAATAATCTTTAATTGCTACTAATGGCCACAGAAAAAAGAAAGCTTCCTGTTACGACTGGTATGCTCCGGGTAATGATCAATTTCAGGAAGGAACATACACTAAATCAGGCCGAAATGGCGATTTTATTGGGAATAAAACGATCATATCTGGGAATGATGGAACAGGGACAACGTCCGGTAACTGACGCGATTGAAACTTGTTTCATCCGATTGCAGGTTGAATTGATAACGAAGGAATCTGTCTCCGCGCCGAAAGAACTAGGCGCCAAAGGCAATAACCACTTGCCACCTTTCCTTCACTTAAAATGGACTATCCGGGCAAAGGATCTTGAGTACAAACTTCAAAAGCTTGCAAGAAGAATCGAGGATCTTCCCGATGAGAAGGAACGTTCAGTTAAAATTGACAAACTCCGGCACCTTGTAACGCACTTCGAAGCGCCGGAGCCGGTAAAAAATCTTTTTATTGATAAGCATCGGAACCTCGCCAGCAAAAGTCCTATACAGTTCAGACAGAGGAAATTAGAGCTTGAATTTAAAGCTGAGTTATTGAGGTTCGAAATAGAGCTTTTAGAAAAGTTTTTAGCAACACCAGCTCAAGGCGAATAGTGTGATAAAACGGTGTTCAACCTCTTAGCTCGAAAATGACCTACCTTGGCGCCCAACCTATTTTATGATCCACAACTTTGATGTACTGATTGATAGTTTTCTTGAGAATAAAATCGGTATAGACGAGGCTTTCCTGAGCCCTGCCTTATCTACAGGATTGCAGGCAAACATCCGTTCCCTTCAACAAGCCCAACTTCTGAACAATGCTCAAATTGGAAATTCTGATCGGAAGGATGAGCATCAAAAGATGCGAGGCGACCAGATTTACTGGCTCGATAAATCACACAACAATATTTTTGAACAGGAATTCTTATCCCTCGTGGAAGCGTTCGTAGCATGCCTCAATGAAACATGTTATACCGGCATCACCGGTTATGAATTTCATTATGCAGTTTACGGTAAAGGCACTTTTTACAAACGGCACAAAGATCAATTCAGAAATAACAGCCAGCGTAAATTTTCACTTATTAGCTACCTCAACGATAACTGGCTGGAAGCCGATGGTGGGGAATTACTTGTATACCGCGATGAGACGGAACAACGTATAGCTCCAAGGGCGAGGACGGCGGTCTTTTTCAGAAGTGATGAAATGGAACATGAAGTAGACACTACCCAACTGGAACGGTTAAGTATCTCCGGCTGGCTTAAATCGGGATAACTTTAAACTCTTACTAACGTTCATCATGGCATTACTATTGAAGTGTAGATTAAAACATTTTAATATGAAAACAATTCTGATAGCCCTGGATTATGACCCCTCAGCCGAACTTATTGCACAAACTGGATTTGACATTGGGAAGGCGATGCAGGCAAAAGTAATATTGTTGCACGTGGTGGCAGACCCCGGCTACTATACTGATATGGCTTACTCACCCATCATGGGTTTCAATGGATTTATTTACCCCGGTATTGATGAAATGCTGGAAAAGGAGTTATTAAAGGATTCTAATGAATATCTGGAACGTACGAAAGAGCATCTCGGCGACACGGGCATTGAAACAATGGTTGTGGAAGGTGATTTTATAGAAACTATCCTGGATAAATCCAATGAGCTTCATGCCGATCTGATTGTAATAGGCACCCATAGCCGTCGCGGCATTGATAAAATGATGAGTGCAAATACAGTGGAAAAACTGTTGAATCGTTCAAAAATACCAATGCTTGTTATTCCAAATGTATCCGCGGAATAGATCAGGTATAAACTAAAAAAAGCCGGAAAGAAAACATTTAAGTTTCTGACCGGCTTTTATTGTTCCGTTTTTAATTAAGCTGGTTTGTGTTTTCTCTTCACTTCCCCTGTTCTCTCGTCTACTTTTTTAATGTGCTTGGAACCATTGGCATACTTATGTTTTACCTTGTAACCCTTGTGATGCTTGTGCTTACTAAAAGTGTTGTGCACTTTTTGAGCCGGTGTTGTAGTTGCCTTAACTTCTGTTTTTTCTTTCTCCTGCGCCTGGGCAGAAAAACCAATAACAGTAATCAATAATAAACCTAATAATTTTTTCATTAGACCTGTTTTAGGGTTTCGACACCGGGATATCCGGAATCAGAATTCAATATACAATTTTTATGCCTCTTGCCATAAAGGGGAAGTTATCAGGTAGTTAACATTTTTTCACTACGCCACATTTTCCCAGAAAATTACCCGGAATAGCCGTTTTTTGCGATCCCGAACAATTGTATCGGCAAAGAATAATTTTTAAAGTTATGATCACATTCGTTGAAGCATCCATCACATCGCTCTCCATTCATCAAATTGGAAACAAGCACGCAGGTGGAGCCCTTAGTCTTTCAGACAAGCCTATCTTATTAAAAGACGAAATTTTGGAAATGCTTCTCAAAGAATTTTTCATTGCTCCTTTCGAAAAAACCAATGAGTGGTTCCAGTTCTCGCATCCCAACAACGACCTTGATCTTAACGAGCTGTACCATTTTGCTGGTAAGACGTTCAGGATTCCAGAATCAGCGCACAACAACTCTATGGAAATTGCAAAACATTTGTTTGCAAAATCTGATCATCCGAAAATCAAACCCGGAGAGCTGTATGTAGCGTTATTCGATGACTTGCTTGTTAACGGGAAATTAGAACAGGCAATTGGTATTTTTAAATCGGAAATCAAAGAGTCTTATCTGGCTGTAGATAAAGACTCAACTGGCTTTGAAATCAGGTACGAAGAGCAGGGAATAAATATTAAGAAACTTGATAAGGGATGCCTCATTATCAACAGTGATGCCGCAGAAGGGTATAAAATTGCCGTAATTGATCAAACTAACAGAACCGAAGCCGCCTATTGGGTGGATGAATTTTTGAAACTATCAGTAAAAAATGATGAGTACACCCAAACACACAATACTCTAAGCATTTACAAAAAATTTGTAACCGTAAAAATGGATGAAGAATTTGATTTATCCCGTACAGACAAAATTGACCTGCTAAACCGATCCATTACCTATTTCAAAGAGAATGAAGATTTTAATCTAAATGAGTTCTCAAATGACGTAATCTCAAACGAAAAAGGGATCACCATGTTTAAGAAATTTAAACAAGAATATGAAAACGAATTCAAAACCCAGATTTCTGATAAGTTCCAAATTGCAAGTGCTGCAGTGAAAAAACAAGCCAGAGCTTTCAAAAGCGTCTTAAAGTTGGATAAAAATTTTCATATCTACGTGCATGGGAATAATGACCTCATCGAAAAAGGTTTTGATGAGGAAAAAAAGCTGAGCTATTATAAAATTTACTTCCGGGAAGAATCATAATTTATTAATTATCAAAGTCTTTCCCGAGCTGATAATTTTGGTACGGTTTTGCGTTTAAGTTAGTAAATCAACAAAACTGCCATGGCAACTATAGAACCGAATACAAACGACGCGTCTGCTCACAGCCGCCGGTATGTCGATACACAAACCGACAAGCGTATGCATGAGCATATGTCAAACGAAGATGATGAGATTACAGAGCAGGACATAAGTAATATCAAGACGGATTTTGATTTTGATAATCCCCCGGTGAGTGTGGAAGAGCCTGGAGCTGAAAGCGGGGAAAGCGATGATGAAAAAGTACTGGACAAAAAAGTGGAAGACAATGATGATTCTTCCATAGATACCTCATGGAATGTACTTGATGCTTAGCATACCAGGTTTAGATATGAAGAAGGGGCGAAATTTCGCTCCTTTTTTTATTTTATAGAATTATTATGTTTTAGCGGCAGGTGGGCATTTCTGCTCAATTATTAGTTATAGTCAACTATTTCAAAATGCAAAACATACGCACATATTTATCGTTTGGCTTGGCCTTTGTCCCGATATCGTTACACATATTTCACCTAAATTTTACGTAATGAAAAAGTCACTCTTTATGGCAGCGCTCTTAATGATTAGTACTGCTTCCTTATATGCCCAAAACGCGTCCAAATGGAAAAACAAGCAACCCGAAAGATTAAATAACGGTATGCAGGAGAACCGGTATGCGACAATGAACGGCGGCCATATGATGATGTATAAAAATGGTCAGACTGTTGCAGTGAAACATAATGTAACTCTAGCTAATGGTACAGTTATTATGACTGATGGAACCGTTCTAAACAAGATGGGAAAAACCGTGAAATTAGCTAACGGTCAGTGGATAGATAAAAACGGGATGGTGATTAATTCTAACTCGGCTTCGCCCGCTAAAGATAAGACTGACGGTCATCCTGCTGCGCCATTGGACCCGGTTTCGTCTACAATGCCACCTACACAGCGAACTCAACCTGTAAATTCAAATGGAACCATGCCCCCTGTGAATTCTAATGGAACCACATCACCCTT
>JANXYS010000479.1 GCA_025355935.1 Chitinophagales bacterium
CTTGCAATTTGAGCCTCTTGTGTCTGTGGTTCAACTCTTTTAGGTGGGAACTGCAGGACCACGCCACACAAAAAAGCCCTCGCGTTAGGGACGAGGGCTTTAGATTTTGACAATCAAATTTATTTTCCGAACGCAGACTTAAGCTTGCTTGCAGCAAGAGCCTGGGCTTCTTTGGCTTCGGGAACTACGGCAGCCATTCCGAAAAATTCATGGGTTACCCCGGAGTAAAGTTGGTAGTCGGTGGTGACATTAGCAGCCTTCAACTTGTCGCTCAGCATTTTCCCTTCTGTCTGTAACGGGTCGATTTCTGCGCCGATGATGAGAGTTGGAGGCATGCCGGTAAGGTTAGCCCTGACCAGACTGATACGCGGATCTGCAGCAGTAGCAACGGATGGCAATGCGTTCTTCACGAACCATTCCATCATGGGCTTGTTCAACGGTTTAGCAGCGGCATACTTAACATAGCTCTCACTCATCACGTCATTGTTTGCAACAGGATAAACGAGAACTTCATATAAAGGGACTTTAATGTGTTTGTCGCGGGCCATCATACTTACATTTGCTGCCAGATTTCCTCCTGCACTTTCTCCTACGACTGCAATTTTTGATGAATCAGCCTTAATTGAACCTGCATTTTTCAATACCCATTGATATGCATCAAATGAAGTTGTGTGTGCTGCCGGAAATTTCTTTTCTGGTCCTTTAGGATATTCAACAGAAACAACTACAGCTCCCACCTGCTCACAAAGGCCCTGCGCACTGGCGCTGTAAACATTCAGGTCTGCAATGACCCATCCACCGCCGTGATAATACACGATTACCGGGAAAGGCGCTGTGCCTGATTTTGGTGTGTATATCCGCACATGGGTAGTTCCACCTGATACCGGGATATCCTTTCCGGTAGTATCGCAAAGCGCAGGGGGAGCAGTGATGTTATGCTCCTGCATTACTGCCATTACTGCATCTGTAGGAGTAGGCTGCATACGTGCTTCTTTGGCATCAAGTGTTTCAATCGGCTTCCCACCCATCGACATCAGTTTTTCTATGACCACCTGCATTTCCGGTTTCATATTGGGTCCCCAATCGGGCGCCGAGGCCGTAGGTTTAAGGTCAACTTTTTTATTTTCTTTTACTACACTGTCGCGACTATCTTTTTCCTTCTCCGTTGTTGAAGAAGAATTGCTGGTGCATGACGCACCGCCAATGACTATCCCGGATAATGCCAGGATCATCATCTTGTGCTTTAATTGAATGAACATAAATTAATTTGTTTATAATAAATTGAAGGATACGTATACCCTTGGAAAACCGTGCCATATCCAACCTGCCAAGCTTATAATGTGAAAAGGTTTGCTGCGCAACCTGAGAGAAAGGGAGGAGGGTGGAGATATGTTTTCAATACAAGCAAGTTTGAAACGGGCGCCGCTTATATCCGATGATTATTCTCTACACTACATTAGTTTTATCCTAAAATGTAAAAAGGCGCCATTTTTGATCCAATAAACTCACCCTATTCCTCTCCGGACTTCTGCAATATATCATTCATTTTCAAACAAAAACAGCCAGGTCAATGGTGCTTGGTCATGAATTTATAAGTATTAGAGGAGGTTGGAAAGAGCGTTAAAAAGTTAAAACGCGGGACCGTGTAGTGGTGGTATTTCCTATTTCCTTTGGTCATTGTTTTTCTTGCAGGCATGAATTGCCTGGCATGGAAGGGCGGAGCTAATTAAGTAATTGCTGAAATCCGTGCAATGACCCAGAGGAGGGGTACAGACCTTTGTATTGATGCCGTAGGATGTGAGCCGGATCGTGGTGTAGTTGACCGGCTAGAGCTGTAGCATATTTTGAATAAGGTTCTGTAAAGGCTTTGGAAGTATGTATGAGCGCAGTAAAGCGGGGAGGTATTGTTTCTGTTCTCGGGATATATCCCACCTTGTACGATAATTTCCCAGTTGGGCAATTTTTTTGACAAGGGCATTATCATGAGAGGTGGACAGGCGCCTGTTCAAAAACACATTAAGGTTCTGCCTGATCAGGTAGTTAATAACCGTGTTCAGCAGGACGATATCATAACCCATCGTTTACCCCTGACCAAGATAGCCTATGGATATGATGTATTTAAAAAGAAAGAAGAAAATTGTGTAAAAGTTGTATTGAATCTTTGGGCGTAAATATGAACAAATTGAAATCATGGAGAAGAAACTCAACTAGCAGATCTCCGCATTGATTCGTGTCTTCACGAAAAAAAAGGTATCAGGGCGCAACAAAAATGTAATACTGTGTATAACATCTACCCGTACCCGAGGTTTGCGAACATAATGGATTATAGCTATAAGTCTTTCGTTTAGTCATCCAGTAGAAATAGACGCTGTTTCTTGAAGACACGAACCAGTGGTAGCAGAGGTACAATATGGGTAAACAATGTAAGCTGAACATTTACTGAAAATAAACCACTGTATTACTCCAATAAATAATTGGATTTAGTTTGAACTCAGGGGGAGGGAAAAGTAGAAAATTGACCCTTCCCCTTCTTTGCTTTCAGCCCACACTCTTCCGTTATGAGCATTAATAATTTTTCTACAGAGGTATAACCCTAATCCAATGCCTTCAAGGTTCCGTGTTTTTTCTGCTCTGAAAAACCTTTCAAATACAAAAGGCAATTGCTCCATAGAAATCCCGAGCCCCCTGTCAGCTACAGAAATAATTACCTCGCCTCCACTTTGCTTGATTCCTAACCGTACTTCCGTACTTCCATTGGAGTATTTTATCCCATTGCTGATATAATTACTTACAACCTCTCCCACGCGATGGCGATCAGCGTTTACCTGCAACTGTCCATT
>JANXYS010000483.1 GCA_025355935.1 Chitinophagales bacterium
CTTGTTAGATTTCCGCCCTTTGTAAATGCACCATCGGGGGTTCCAACTTTTAAAGTGTATGTATTTGGATTTGCTTCCTTAACAAATGTGAAAGTAGCCGTATAGAAACAATTACAACATGCCACTTTTTCGTTTACACCAGCTGCCCACCACTCCGGCCTGATTGAACCGGTGTTCCATGGACCAACTCCGAGCTGGCCGGGAACACTTTTGTCTACTATCCATGTCTTGGATGTACCGCCTGTAAGACTTGCCACGATAGTTGGATCTGGATTAAATAAACTTTTGACCGTGATGTCCTTTGTTATTGTAGATGATGTACCTCCTTTACCATACACAACTGCAGTAACACGGTACGTATTAGTTCCCAGCGTTGTGTACTTTTTTGTAACTGTCCCTGTAGGGAGGTATACGAGGTCTACCGGATCATTGGCATCATAGTCTATTTTATATGACAATGCATTGTCAGCAGTAATTGCAATAAGCACTTCACCGGAACCGTCACCATTTGGATTAGCAGCACTCTGACCTTTAACAGTAGTAGTTATGGCAAGGTTAGTTGGGGCGGTTAAATTGCCCATCTGGTAATCCGTTTTCTTACAGCCCGCAAAAATGGTAAGTATCAACAGGAAGCCGAGTAATTTTTTTAAATTATTTTTCATGATTTTATATTTTAATTAGTTTGTCTAAAGTTATCTACATATATCACGGAGCCCGCACCATCGGTATTGTCATTAAATCGCAATACCAGTTGTGAAAAGCGCGTGTTTGCCGGAATGTTCGCATTTGTACTAAAATCAAATACAAGTTCTTCCCAGGCACCTGAAGTGGTAAAAGGTACTTTTAGAACTGCAACACCATTTGACGGAGTTCCACCAACCGCAGCTTCTAACTCCAGGTTTAGTTTTTTTCCAATTAGAGCAGGATCAGAGTTATAAGCCATAATTTTAATCTTCTTTCCCTGCGCAAAATCGATAGGGATATTCAATGGACTATAAGTGCCGCTCCAACTTTCATAGCCGCGGATAAATTTGCCAACTTTTGCGCTCGCATTTATCCCTGACGGATTTGGGTTATCCACTGTCGCAAATCCCTGTCCTCCACCAAATGTTCCAAAGAAATTATTCATCGTCGGTATCTCGAAAGTCAACGGAAGTCCAAAAAGAGTTATTACTTTTTGAATTTTTGCGGCGCCGCCACTTAGCGCAACCACCTTTAAATCAAACGGACCGCCTGCAGGATATACATGCGCGGGTGTAGCCTGCCCTACTGCTAGTGGGGTTCCAACTTCATTCGCCACGTCGCCATAATAAACAAGGAAAGACTTGGCATAAAGTGCCGTCGCACTCACTGCAACATTTCCCCCAACGTTCATAATATTAACGCCCAGGTTTTCCGGAGCGCGGTAAGTCACTGCCAGCGGATAGGTATTAACTGTGCCCTTCCCACTGAGGTCGAAGGAAGTGATGGTTACTGTATATGTCCCCTCCGGATACGCATGTGATGCATTACTTCCAGGCATAACAACTGCGGACGAAGAGGCTCCTGTGCCATTTCCAAAATCAACGGTATACGATGATGCTCCGTCGCCAATTGGCGTAATTTTAACCATACCCGAATTATCATTGCTGATATCAAATATCTTGGAAAGATTTGCAGACGCGGTGGTATTAATGAATGATGTATCCTTATCAATTCCGTCTTCTTTCGCACAGCCTGTGGCTGCTATGATCAAAAACAATATGCTGTATATTAATTTAGATTTGTTCATGTTGCGTGTTTTAATTAATTATAACCTGGGTTTTGAACTAATTTAGTGCCTTGTAATTCTGAGAAAGGAATTGGAAAAATTTCATTTTTACCCGCAGCGAAACCTCTTGCAGAAAGTTTAGAAGCTGCATCTCCCCAACGAACAAGATCAAACCAACGGTGACCTTCCCCTGCTAGCTCTAACCTGCGTTCAGCTTTAATTGCCGATAATGAAACGGGCACAGAAGCAAGTCCTACCCTGGCCCTTACTGCATCAAGTAAAGCCTGTGCACGGGAACCCGTTGAGCCAAGTGCCTCAGCTTCCATCAGGTAAGTATCAGCCAGTCGGATCACATATGTGTCCTGCTTGAAATTAAGTTCTTGTGTACCACCTCCTGTTCTTACATCAGATTGACGAGGCAGAAATTTATTAATAAAATACCCTGTGTTTTGGTAACCTTCGATATAATCAGCCTGGCCAGCAGCTTTCAATGCCTTCATGTCGAATACAGTTGCCTTGAAACGGGGATCATTCTTGATTGCATCATAAAAATCCTGCGTAAAAGGATTAAAACTCCAACCTGATGGTAGTGCTGGTGCAATTGAATTTGAAGGACGGGAATAACTACGCGGACCAATCATTTGGTTTACAGTATTGCCTTCATCGCGGCCACTACCCCAAAATCCCCAGTCAGAATTTCCAGCACTGCTGTGACCGACTTCAAATACAGATTCAGCATTAAATTTATTGGCTACAACCCACAAATCGCTGAAGTTGGCAAGCAATTTAAAACCATAAATGCTTGTACCTCCCGGGGTACCGTTCACTTCTGCAAATTGAGCTGCAGCGAGTGAACCTTTATTTTCATAAAGGTAAACCTTACCTAATAAGGCCTGGGCAGCCCCTTTCGTAAACCGACCGGCTTCAGTAGTTGCAGATACAGTTGATGGCAAAACCGCCATCGCTTCAGTAAGATCTTTTTCAATATGAGTGTAAACTTCAGCCGGAGTTGCCTGGGTCACTGCATACATGTTGGTGGCCGTAAGTGGCTCCAGCAATAAAGGAATGTTTTTGAACATCCTCACGAGGTTAAAATAATACAGCGCTCTCAAAGCTTTTGTTTCGGCAACATACCTGGTTTTCAAGGTTGCATCCATTGTTGTATTAGGCAATTTTTGCAAAAGGGTGTTTGCCCTGAATATTCCCTGGTAATGCTCATTCCAGAAACTACCGGGCATGATTTGGGGTGTGAGTGTGTAATTCGAAAATCCCTGGATCCCTGCTCCATCTGTGGCACCACCGCCACCAGCAAAATTATCGTCTGAGCCTGCGTTCATCATGGTGATCATGTTCTCAAAACCACCGGAATTTTTCCTGATGGGATCGTAAACACCAACCAGGGCACCAAAAGCCTGGGTTTGATCCACATAGTAATTAGCGGTGAGAAACTGCCCCATTGGTGTAATATCAACGAAGCTCTTTTTACAAGCTGAAAGTGATAAGATCACTACAGCCGTAATTAATAAAGATTTAATTTTTATTGCTTTCATCTTATAAAATTTATAAAGGAAATCATTTTGAACTAATTAATTAACAGGTTCAGATTCCTTTTGTCTTTGATTAAAATTGTAATTGAATACCGCCTATAAATGAACGGGCCTGTGGATAGAATCCTTTATCAATTCCGAAAACGCCACCGCCTACTTCCGGATCATACCCGGTATATTTTGTAAGTGTTAGAAGGTTTTCCGCGGTTAAATAGAAGCGTAACTTAGTTGCTCCTATCTTATCAAGGCCTTTATACTTAACCGTATACCCTAACTGAACGACCTTGAGACGCAGGTAATCTCCTTTTTCCAAATAGAAATCAGACATATTGCCGAAATTACCATTCGCATCATTGGTTGTTAACCGTGGGTAGGTATTTGAAGTACCTTCACCTGTCCATCTGCTTAGAGCTTTAGTTTGGTAATTTGAATTCCCGATATCCAAACGACGAATACCCTGGAAGATTTTATTCCCTGCAGCACCCTGAGCGAACAGCATCACATCAAATCCTTTGTAATCTGCATTCAAGGTTGCTCCAAACGTATATTTAGGAAGGTTAGTTCCAAGAAAGGTTTTATCATCATCGTTAATAACACCATCACCATTGATATCTTTCCAGCGGAAATCACCCGGCCTTGCATTTGGTTGAATAAGACCACCAGTGGTTTTATAGTTCTTAATCTCGGCTTCGTTTTGAAAAATTCCGTTTGTCTGGAAACCATAGAAAGAATTATAGGAATGTCCAACTTCTGTTCTTGTTACTGCTCCCATCGATTGGAATCCAGCTTCACCGCCGATAAATTTAGCGTCTGATGCTACATAAGTAACCCTGTTTTTAAGGTAAGCAAAATTGGCATTTGCTGAAAAGTTAACAAGTCCAATTTTATTGGAGTAGCCCAGTTCAACCTCTAGTCCGCTGTTTTCCATGTCTGCCACATTAGCTACAGGCGAATTTGATACGCCTACATAGCCGGGGATTGAGATAGGGCGAAGAATACCAGTTGTCTTCTTTTTATAAACATCTACGGTCAGGTTTATATGATGTAAAATTTGAGCGTCGAAACCTATGTCAGCCTGTGAAGTTTCTTCCCAACGCA
>JANXYS010000166.1 GCA_025355935.1 Chitinophagales bacterium
TGTTCTCAACCGAATAGCAACCTATCCAATCAACAAAATAGAAAATCTACTTCCACAAAACTGCAAGCCGGCAGTATAGGAATGGAATGATGGAGGAAGGGTGCTGGTCGGATGCTTACGTTATAATAGAATCTTATTCAACTGCTATCAATTTTTATTGCTGCCTGAGCTGATGCGCAGATTGTTGCTTCGACAAATTTAATTACAGCGTACTAGAGAAAATAAATCCCCTGCGCTACTTAAGGGAAGTACCATACTTATTATAAAATCATTTAAAATAGATTATACCAATATTGAAGACTATTAATCTTAAATTTAAGAAAATTCAAACGAAATTTCTTGCGAGGCATGGCAGTTGAAATTAATATTTACCTTCCAATAGCCACCATTTGTTCTTGCGTCTTGGTGCAAGGCCGAACTTTTTTATACTTTTCTCTCGCAGGTAAGATATAGCCTCATCAACCGAATCCGTGAACAAACACAAATCAATATCCTCAGGTGAGATGGTCTCTGCTGCTTTCATCGTGTTTATGTGGGAGATAATATCACGATGGAAGTCTTTATCAAAAACTATGATAGGAAAGCCGTTAAGCTTTTTTGTTTGTATAAGAGTTAAAGCTTCAAAGTATTCATCCATAGTGCCAAAACCGCCGGGCATCACTACGAAAGCATAGGAATATTTAATAAGAAGATTTTTTCGAACGAAAAAATATTTGATGTTAACCCACTTATCCAGGTAAGGATTATGAGTTTGTTCGTTTGGCAGAATTATATTGCAACCAACGCTCCTGCCACCGACATCTTTTGCGCCTCGATTGGCCGCCTCCATTATTCCTGGTCCACCCCCGGTCATAATAGTAAAGCCTAATTGTGCAATGCGCGAAGAAATAGCCTGGGCCTGTTTATAATATTTATGGTCTTCTTTGAACCTTGCTGAACCAAATATGGTGACGCAGGGTCCGACAAAATGCAGCTTTCTAAACCCCTTAATAAATTCCGCTAATACACTTACGGCAAATTTAAAATCTTTCCACCTGTTCTGCGGCCCGTCTAAAAACTGAATCTCTAATTTGGTCATGCCATGGTTTTTTCAACGATCAATTTAGGTTATTATACTGATAAGTTTATCTGCCGAATTAAAAAGGCTTTTCAGGTTGGGTAGAGTATCCGATAACTGATAGAGCTACTCAAACAAACCTTTTAGAAAGAGTACATCAAGAAGGATATTGAGAGTTAAGTAGCTAAAAAATGTTTTGTCCAAAAGACAGATGCCGTTATATTTGCAGTCCATAAATGGGGAATTAGCTCAGTTGGTAGAGCGCTTGCATGGCATGCAAGAGGTCAGCGGTTCGAACCCGCTATTCTCCACTTTCAATTCTGCATCCCGGGACTTTCATTCCATCTTACCCTCACATAGATCATATAAATTTTCCCGTTATTATTACTATTTTAGTTAATCAAACAGCTTTATAATGGGAAAACTTTTATTATCGGTACTCCTTCTGTTAAGCCGCTTTATTGTTACGGCTCAGCAATCAACAAATATTATTATTATAACACTCGATGGCATGCGGTGGCAGGAAGTTTTTAATGGAGCTGACACTGCCCTTCTGAATAATAAAACATACAGGACGAAGGACTCGCTTTTGATTTATGATAAGTTTTTTAGCGATACTAACGAAGAGGGAAGATCCCGTTTAATGCCCTTTTTATGGAAAACAATAGTTCCGCATGGAGTAATCTTCGGCAATCGTACTTTTAACAACAAGGTAGATGTAAAAAATCGTTATTGGTTTAGCTACCCGGGGTATAATGAAATCTTCACGGGGTATCCAGACACACTTGTTAATAGCAACGATTACAAATCCAATCCAAACGACAATGTGTTGAGTTTTTTAAATGCAACAAACGCCTATAAAAATAACGTTGCGGTGTTCGCGAGCTGGAATGCCTTCAAAAGAATTTTTAATTCGGTCAAAACCAACTTAACAGTAAACGACGGATTTGATAACCTCAAAGAGATAACAAACCCGCAAGTTGCTGTATTGAATGGTATTCAGCGGTTACTTCCTGATCTTTATGAAGGTGCTGAAAGACTTGACGCTGTAACTGGGCTTATGGCAATTGAATTCCTTAAATCTAAGCACCCCAAAGTATTATATGTATCGCTCGGTGAGACCGATGAGTGGGCTCACGCCGGCAAATATGATTATTACCTTGAAGCAGCCCGACACAATGATGAGCTTATCAAATTGATCTGGGATACTGTCCAGTCCGATCCGTTTTATAAAAATAATACAACATTATTAATCACAACCGATCACGGAAGAGGTAAGGGCGACGAATGGACAAATCACAACAACAAAATTCCTTTCAGTAATGAGATCTGGATTGCCGCCATGGGAAAGAATATTGCA
>JANXYS010000018.1 GCA_025355935.1 Chitinophagales bacterium
TTAACAAAAAGCCTTTAAAAGAGTACTATTTTGCACAAGTCATGATGCCCACGTTTCAATACACATACTTCCTTTATTTATTAGCATTGCTCCCGGTAATGCTAATTGTCTTTTTATATGCCCGTGGGCGAAAGAAAAAAACAATTAAAAAAATTGGCGATGAGTCGCTCGTAAAACAACTCCTTGCTGGTTATAAAGCGAGCTCATACATCACGAAATTCCTGTTCCTTTTTCTCGCAATGGGATTGCTGGTGCTTGCGTTTGCTAATCCGCGGATAGTTACTGGGAATAACCAGGGCACCCGAAACGGTGTGGACGTAATGATTGCCGTAGATGTGAGTAAGAGTATGCTCGCACAGGACATTAAACCAAACAGGCTGGAGAGAGCAAAACAATTACTGAGCAGGTTGATTGACCGACTAAAAAATGACAGGATTGGTATTGTTGTTTTTGCCGGGAAAGCCTACCTGCAGATGCCCATTAGTGCCGATCATTCCGCGGCCAAAATGTATCTTACCGCTGCCACTCCTGAATCCATTCCAACGCAGGGAACTGTGATAGGTGATGCGCTTAAGATGTGCTATGCATCGTTTAATTCAAAAGAGAAGAAATATAAAGCTGTTGTACTGATAAGTGACGGCGAAGATCATGATGAAGGGGCCATTAAAGTGGCAAAGGATATGGCAGATGAAGGGATTGTGATTCACACGGTCGGTATTGGTTCGCGGGAAGGCGCCCCCATCATGGATGAGTCAACAGGGGAGCTTAAAAAGGATGCCGGAGGAAATACTGTGATCACAAAATTGAATGAAGAAGAACTTGCATCTATTGCGAAAGAGGGTGGGGGCGTGTACCAATATTTTAGCAGCAATGAAAATGTAATTTCCAATATTGAGAACCAGCTCTCCAATATGGATCAGCGCAGCATTACTGATGAATCACTCATGAATTACAAAAGCTATTTCCAGTATGCGTTAGGTCTTGCGTTCCTATTCCTGTTAATTGAACTTTTTGTAAGAGAAACAATTCGTTCCAAACCAATGGCATTACGAGCGGCCAATATAGTTTTGCTGTTTGTTTTTTTAAGCGGAAATCTTTTTGCTCAAAATGATAAAAAGATTCTGAAAGATGGTAACGACGCTTATAAGAAAAAAGATTTTAGCACCGCGGAAACAGCTTATTCTACAGTTTTGAGCAAAGATCCTGCAAATACAACTGCACAGTACAATCTGGGTAACGCTCTTTACAAATCAGGGAAAAAAGATTCAGCCATAGTAGCTTTCGACGCATCGGTGAAACAGCTTGATAAGCCCGTAGATAAATCTAAAGCATATTACAATAAGGGTGTTGTAATGCAAAATGATAAAAAAATTGCAGAATGTATCGATGCCTATAAAGCCGCTTTGAAATTAACACCAAATGATGATGACGCCAGGCAAAATCTTCAGAAGGCACTTAAGCAACAAAAGCAGCAGGATCAGAAAGATAAAGACAAAAAACAAAACGAAAATCAGGATAAACAGAAGCAACCTAAACCTCAGCAATCCAAAATAACTAAGCAGGATGCGGAAGAAAAATTAAAGGCACTCCAACAACAGGAAAAAGCCCTCCAGGATAAATTGCACAAAGTAAACGCCCAGGCACCGAATAAGCCTGAGAAAGACTGGTAGATACAACTCCTCTTACACCCTTATTTCTCTTCAATTTTGTAACTTTACCAGCGTGTCTTATCTTAAAAACATTTGTGTGTTATGAACTATTATTGTGAGAATTTGCAGGATTACAGGCGTTTAAAAACACGTGAGGTTAGGGTAGGTAACCTCGTAATAGGGGGTAATAATCCCATTCGTGTTCAGACTATGACGACGACGGATTCGATGGATACAGATGCCACGGTAAACCAAACCATTCGCTGTATAGAGGCAGGTGCTGAGCTTGTACGTATTACTGCCCCTTCCAAAACCGAAGCTGAAAATTTATTGGTTATCCGGAAACTTTTGCATGCCAGGGGATATACAGCCCCGTTGGTTGCCGATATTCACTTTACCCCCAACGCGGCCGAGATAGCGGCGCGGATAGTGGAAAAAGTTCGTATAAATCCCGGTAACTATGTCGATAAAAAAAAGTTTGAACAAATTGACTATTCCGACGAAGAATATGCCGAAGAAATAGAACGCATTCGCGAAAGGTTTACACCACTGGTGCTAATATGTAAGGAACATGGGACAGCCATGCGCATTGGTACAAATCATGGTAGTCTGAGCGACCGTATTATGAGCCGTTACGGTGATACCGCAAATGGTATGGTAGAAAGTGCAATGGAGTTTCTAAGAATCGCACGCAGCCTCGATTACCACCAGGTTATTTTAAGCATGAAAAGCAGCAACCCCCTGGTAATGGTACAAGCCTACAGGTTACTCATCAGGCACATGATGGAAGAATTTGGTGAGTGCTACCCCCTGCACCTTGGCGTTACTGAGGCCGGAGATGGAGAAGATGGCCGAATAAAATCTGCAATTGGTATTGGTACGCTGCTCGAAGACGGAATAGGGGATACCATACGGGTTAGCCTGACCGAAGATCCCGAATTCGAGATCCCCGTATGCCGCGACCTCGTAAACCGCTACACTTTTAACGGCGAGGTATCTCCGACTAAATCAGCCGAATTGGAAGATAGTTTTGACGCCCCGGCTCTTCCATACAGTCCCTTTGAATATCAGCGCAGAAATACATTCGACGCCGGGAAAATAGGATCCCGTCATGTGCCGGTAGTAATCGCCGATTTTATGCTTGCAGAGGTAGTTTCCCGCGAAGACCTCCTTTCTATAGGTTACACATACAATGCGCAATCAGATAAATGGACAATTGCTGATGCAGCGGCAGATTTTATTTACACTTCGGATAAAATGATAGATTTCGATCTTCCCGGAACCCTGCAGGTAATATGTGATTACCAGGCCTGGACAACAGTTGAGGACACAGGGAAATACTTTCCACTTTTTGACCAAAATAACTTCGTTGCGGCATCATCAAAATCTACAAAATATAACTTTATTTCCCTTGACGTTTCGATCGATCATACAGAACTGCTATCGAAGATCTCAGGCGATTCAACGGTTATACTTTGCCTCTACTCTACCGCCACCAATGCAATGCAAAAAGTTAGGTCCTTCATGAGTGGCATGATGAAAGCCAACAATAAATTGCCGGTGATCATCGCGGTGGAAAGTAAGCATCGGCAGGTAGATGAGCAACTAATACATTTCTCGGCAACTGCTGGTGGATTATTCCTTGATGGTTTCGGAGACGGGCTTTGGTTAATGAATGATCCTGAAAGAATGGAGAACAAAGCAGTGAGTGGCCGAACATATCTTGCTGCAAAGAATAATCACCAATTCTTAAATAATACTTCCTTTTCTATTCTCCAGGCGGTGAGAACGAGGATTTCTAAAACTGAATATATCAGTTGTCCTAGCTGCGGAAGAACACTATTTGACCTGCAGGAAACAACTGCCCGGATCCGGGCAGTTACTAATCATCTCAAAGGTTTGAAAATTGCCATCATGGGTTGTATCGTGAATGGACCCGGTGAAATGGCTGATGCTGATTTTGGGTACGTCGGGAGCGGGCCGGGTAAAATAACACTTTACCGTGGTAAGGAAGTAATGAAAAGAAATATCAGCAGTGATGTTGCCGTGGATGAATTAATTGCTTTGCTAAAGGACAATGAAGTTTGGATTGATCCCGTACCTGTGCTTTCATTATAGTTTCTTATTACTTCTTTTTCATAATGATTAGCGTGCACCTCTATGTAAAAAGACTCAATAACAATCAAAATTAATTTGGAGTGGTCCGCTACGGGATACCTATTATGTGCTAGTTTCGTTGTCTGGTACAGGGTACCTTAGTTTAATTTCAGTAATACAGCAGGGTATGAAAACAGATTTTTTGGTGATAGGTTCAGGCATTGCCGGGCTTACATATGCATTGAAAGTGTCAGAAGAATTTCCGGATAAGAAAGTAATTATCCTCACAAAAACGCAGAGTGATGAAACTAATACTAAGTATGCCCAGGGCGGCATTGCGGGTGTTACAGATTTTCTGCAAGACAGTTTTGACAAGCATATTCACGATACATTAATTTCCGGTGATGGCCTTTGCGATGAACACATAGTAGAAATCGTAGTGAAGGAAGGTGTTCAACGCATAAACGAACTTATAGCCTGGGGAGCACAGTTTGATAAAGAACCCGACGGTGACTATAAGCTTGGAAAAGAAGGTGGTCATAGTGAGAACCGCATTCTTCATCATAAAGATGTAACGGGAAAAGAAATGGAGCGTGCGTTACTGGAAGCAATCCTTAAAAGGAAAAATATTGAACTCATTAACCACTGTTTCGTAATTGACGTCATTACCCAGCATCATCTTGGTTATCTTGTTACCAAGAGTACACCGGATATAGAATGTTTCGGGGTATACATCTTAAACTTAAGTAGCCGGAAGATTGAGAAAATTGCTTCCCAGATTACCATGTTAGCGACGGGGGGTAACGGGCAGGTTTATCGGAGCACTACAAATCCCGCAATTGCAACGGGAGATGGTGTGGCCATGGTATACCGTGCAAAGGGACGGATCGAGAACATGGAGTTCATACAATTCCATCCCACGGCGCTATACGAAGCAGGCGTGCGCGGACAGTCATTTCTTATAACGGAGGCTGTTCGTGGTGACGGCGGCATATTACGAAATGCATCAGGGGAAGCTTTTATGGAGAGATATGACGAGCGAAAAGATTTGGCTCCACGTGATATCGTAGCGCGGGCCATTGATAATGAAATGAAAATAGCAGGTACTGAGTTTGTCTACCTGGATTGCAGGCATATGAAGCAGGAAGACTTCCTGGAGCATTTTCCTAACATTTATGCAAAATGTAAAAGCATTGGAATTGATGTTGCAAAAGACATGATTCCTGTTTCACCAGCGGCCCACTATAGTTGCGGAGGCGTAAAAACTGATGAGTGGGGCAGGACGTCAATTAAAAAACTATATGCAGCGGGGGAATGCGCCAGTACAGGGTTGCATGGTGCCAACAGGCTTGCCAGTAACAGTTTGCTGGAAGCGATGGTGTTTGCCCATCGGGCATACAAAGACAGTAGTTGTGTTATAAATGAATTATCAGCGGTTCACTCTGAAGAAGTCATTCCCGATTGGAATGCAGAGGGAACAACAGAGCCAAAAGAAATGATCCTCATTACACAGAGCCTGAAAGAAATGAAGTTGTTAATGAGTGATTATGTTGGCATCGTTAGAAATATCGAACGTTTAAAACGAGCTAATAGCCGGCTGGATCTTTTGCATGAAGAAACAGAAACACTTTATCATCGACTTACCCTCTCGCCACAACTCTGCGAATTAAGGAACATGATTACAGTTTCGTACCTCATTGTTAAAAGTGCAGAATTGCGCCGGGAAAGCCGGGGATTGCACTTCAACACAGATTATCCGGGGAAGAATGCGATCTTGCAAAATACCATTTTGTAAGATCTTCATGCCAGCACCCGCAATTCAACTCACGGATGCGGGATAAAACTTCTAAATTTACAAGGATATTTTATTTCTTTAATTCGTGTCTGTAAACGCTTCTTAAAGTTTATCAGAAATCCTTCGATGTATTACGTTATCTACCCGATTCTCTACGTTCTTTCACTATTACCGTTTACAATATTGTATCCGGTAAGCAACCTTGTAGCTTTTGTTTTGTACCGCGTTACCGGCTATAGAAGAGATATTGTTCTTCAGAATCTAGCTATAGCCTTTCCTGAAAAATCTGCTGAGGAACTGAACAAGATAGCAAGAGAGTTCTATCGTACTTTTACTGATAATTTTATTGAAACTCTTAAGCTCGTAAGCATGTCGGGAAAGAATTTCGATACACGGGTTGTCGTTGATATGTCAGCATGTAACGAACTTGCTGCTGAAGGTCGAAATATCCAATTTAACAGCGGCCACCAGATGAACTGGGAATATGCAAGCCTCGCAATTTCAAAACATCTTAAATTACCATGGCTTGCAGTGTATAAAAAAATTGGGAATCCTGCCATTGAGCAAATTGTAACGAAGGTGCGTTCAAAGTTCGGTGCAAATATGGTAGCGATTGAGGATTATGCTTTTCGTATGCCTTCTCTAATGAAACAGCAATATGCCCTGGGACTTATTGCTGATCAAAATCCTGCTATGCCACATCAGTCCTATTGGTTAAATTTTTTTAGCCGGCCGGCTCCGTTTCTTGCCGGGACCGATAAGGGCGCGCGCCGAAACAAAACTGCAGTGGTATTTGTAAATATTGTAAAACTTCGGCGAGGTTATTATCAACTCGAATTAGATATCGTTACAAAGGACGCGTCGGACAGCAAAGAAGGCGAATTAACGAGGCTGTACCGTACTTATCTCGAAAACAACATCCGGCACCAGCCATCCAATTATTTATGGAGTCACCGAAGATGGAAGCACGCATTTAAGGAAGAATTTATGCGAAAATGGATCGACAACGTGGACGCGGCCGATCAAAATATCGAACGGGCCGTCAAATAAAGAAAGGCTGTCTTAAAGAAAGACAGCCTCATCACGATAAAAAAGTTTCATCATGACTGGCACCCTGAATAACCAAAAAGGGGCCAAGTTTAAAGAAGAGTAGGGATTAAAACTCCATGTCAGAGATTCTTATGATACAAAATGATCTGTGTAAATAATATATTTTAAAGAGGCTTCAACCCTATTTCGAACCCCAAGTTTCCTGTAAATGTTCTTAACATGGGTCTTAACTGTCGCCGGCGAAATATAAATTTTTGTGGCAATTTCTTTATCACCTAAGCCTTTTGAAACTTCGGCTATAATTTCCTTCTCTCTCTTAGTTAATGCATTGCTGATAGTAGCTTCCATTTTCAATTTATTTATAATACAAATGAATGACTATTAATTTCGGCAGGCAACAGGAAAAAGCCTGAAATAAATCAGGGTTTTTCCTGTTTTTTTACCAACAGGTATAAATACAAATTAATATCATTATGAATTAGTAACTTTCGTGATGTAATCTCTTCTTCTTAACTAACTGCCTACCACTCAATCATGAAAAAATTAACTGTAATAGCAGCTATAACCGCTATTCTGGGCCTAATTACATTTGCAAGTTGTAACTCCGGTGATGGGGTTACTTTGAAATCACGCGCCGATTCATTACGTGTTGCACGCGCTTACTTTAATAAATATCCGGACGAGAATAGTTTAAAAATAAAATATCAGAGCGCTGATTCCATAGTTGCAAAGGGTGTCAGGCCTATTACCTGGGGAGAAGTAGAAAGGTATAAAGCGAATTATGACAAGCGTCCGCTTATTTTTAATCCGGATGGAAAGGCGCTCAATGGTTTCCTGATAGATTCCACGGGATATTCGCTGATTGTTAGAAATAAAAATATCAAAGGTCTTTATTTAAGGCTTGGGAAAAAAGACGACGAAGTTTTCACCATTATGTTGCTGGGGACTGATATCACCGGAGCTGTGATCCGTGATTCAGGATATGTAAACCAGGGAACGTATAGTGCAAGTGGCAATTTCGATAATGTACTACCCTGCCCGACGAACTGCCCTCCTAATTTCCATTAAAAAGCAGGTATGCTTTCTGATCTTCAAATCCAAAACTTTGTAATACTTTATACTGATTACGCATTATTTGCAGGTTATCTGTTAGGCTGCCTAGCTGCCAGGTACCGGCAAATGCAGCCTATTTGTTTCCTGTTACTTATTACCTTTGTTAATGACCAGGTCCAATCGTTTATTGGATTTCACTATCGGATGGGGGTAGAAGATTTTCATTTTTATAACCCTGTTCAATTAGTACTGCTTGCCTGGTTCTTTTATGAAAACTTTGAAGATGGGATTCTAAAACGATCCGTTCCTGTTATTGCAGTTGTATCGGTCATCTTTTCCGTAGTTAACAGTTGTTTCATTCAAACCCTGCACCAGTATCCGACGAATTTTATCCTGGTTGAGACTTTCCTGCTAATCGTCTGGTCGACGTTATTGTTTATCGAAAAGCTTGATGCTCCACCTGCATTAAACGTGTTTAAAGATCCGGCGTTTATTACTGCAGTTTCAATTTTAAGTTTTAATCTCTTTTCATTTATTTTTTTTCTGCTTACAAATTATTTCCAAAAGCATAAGATAAACCAGTTTACAAGTATTTACAAGATTCTCTATTTTGCCGTAATCATATATTATGGCCTCCTTGTAATTGCCAATATTTTTTCACTAAAACTGATCAGAAGCCTTGACAAAAATTGACGGCGATATCATCAGCATCCTTATCATTTTCTTTTTCTTTCTCATTCTCATCTTTTTCGTGGTGATTACTCTCGCGGTTCGCTATAGGAAAAGGCGAAGAGAGAATGAAGAATTGCGGGTCCGCTTTTCAGAGCAGCTACTTGCCTCAAAGGTAGAAATACAGGAGCAGACTCTCCAGCATGTATCAAGAGAGCTGCACGATAATCTAGGACAGGTTGCCTCCCTGATAAAAATTAATCTTAACACCGTACAGCTTAAAAATCCGGAAGCCGCTGAAGAAAAACTGCGCAATACCAAAGACCTGGTTAAGCAGCTCATAATGGATTTGAAGCAATTGTCAGTAAGCCTGAGTACAGATAAGATTAACAAGATCGGGCTCGTGCAGGCTTTGAAACTTGAAGAGGACAAACTATTGAAAACCGGACTATTTGTTACCGAACTCACATATCCTGATAATATGCCTGTTATTGATGCCGAAAAAGAAATCATTATTTACAGGATGGTGCAGGAAATATTAAACAATACGATAAAACATTCGGAAGCAACGAAAATATCTTTAGCTGTTCAATATACCAACGGCATGCTCACCTTGTTAATTTCTGATGACGGGAAGGGCTTCGACGTTGCGAAAAAATTATCAGAGCCTGGTGAAATGGGTAATGGTCTGCTAAATCTTAAGGGTCGGGCTAAGGTGATTAATGCAACGTATGGCATAGACAGCGTGGTAGGAGAAGGTACAATAAGTAAAATAAGTATAGCACTTTAAAATATGAAAAATGAAGGACGGCATTAGCATAGCAATCGTTGACGATCATACCCTTTTTCGGAAAGGCCTGGTAAGCTTAATCGAAATTATCGAAAAAGATATTACGATACTCTTTGAAGCTGATAATGGGTTAGACATGCAGCAAAAGATTACTCCCACTCACTTGCCTGATATCGTACTTATGGATATTAACATGCCCGGCATGGATGGTTTCGCTGCTGTAGAATGGTTATCCAAAAATTATCCTACCATTAAAGTACTGGTAGTGTCCATGGTTGAAACTGAAGAAGGAATTATGAAGATGCTCAAACTCGGTGTTAAGGGCTATTTATCAAAAGATGTAGAACCCGACGAGCTTAATAATGCGTTAACGGCCATTATTAATAAAGGCTTCTATTATACAGATTTCATCACAGGAAAACTCGTTCACACGTTGCAATTAGAGAAGGGGGAAAATGGACAGCAGGACATTATCGCAAAACTAAATGATAAAGAAAGACGGTTCATCCAACTTGCATGTTCTGATCTTACTTATCATGAGGTTGCGGCGCGGATGTTTCTAAGTCCAAAAACAGTGGATGGATACCGTAATGCGATGTTCGAAAAACTAAACGTAAAAAGCCGTGTTGCCATGGCGCTATACGCGGTAAAACACGGCATAGTTAAATTATAAACTTTGTTTAATTTAGTATACTAGCTTCCTTAATGATCTTAACGTTCTCCTGTTCCCTGATTGAATCCCAACCACCGGCGATGTTCCTGAGGTTGTGAATATCTTCTCTTTTTAAAAGGGAGCATGCTATCACGCTTCTGTATCCGCCGGCACAATGGAGGTAGAGGTTCTGGTTCTCTTCAAACTGCGCCAGTTGCGCAATGTCCGTCATTTCACTTAGCGGAAGATTAATGGCATCCTTTAAATGGCCTTCGCCAAACTCCGTTTCTTTCCGGACGTCGACTACTACCAGGTTCTCATCGTGCGGAATGTCCATCATCAGTTCGTCTGCATCTACTTCAATAATCATATCGACTTTTCCACCATTCGCCTGCCAGGTTTCGAATCCTCCCTCAAGATATCCTTGCATTTTATCGAAACCAACCCGAGCGAGCCTCGTCACTGTTTCCTCTTCCTTCCCAGTGTCGGTAATAAGTAAAATGTCTTTGTCAAAAGGCAGAAGACTTCCAGCCCATTCGGCAAACCTTCCTTCCAATCCAATGAATATCGCACCCGGGATAAAGCCACTTTTAAATTTTTCTGCATGTCGGGTGTCAAGTAAGATCATGTCTTTATTATGGAGCGTTTTAAATTCAGCTATTGTTAAGCCTTTCATTCCTCTTGACTTCACTTCCTCAAATGCCTGGTATCCATGTTGATTAATTTTTGCATTTACCGAGAAATAACTCGGTGCCGAATCAAGGCCACCTGTTAGTGCTTTTATGAATTCCTCTTTCGTTTGTGGCTGGAGAGCATAATTATTCTTTTTCTCTTCTGCAATAGTACTAACGGTGGTTGGCCCCATATTTTTTCCACAGCTGCTTCCCGGTCCGTGAGCAGGGTAGACCAGAATATTATCACTAAGCGGCAGAATTTTTTGCTGAATCGTATCGTACATTATTGAGGCAAGTTCTTCACTACTTAAATCGCCACTACTAAGATCGGGCCTGCCTACATCTCCTACAAACAGGGTATCACCGGTGAAGATCGCGAATGGTTGCTCCTGCAAATCCTTCATCAGGTAACACGAACTTTCAAGTGTATGTCCGGGAGTATGAATAAGCTGAAGGCTTATCTTACCAAGATTAAAAGTTTCACCATCAGCCCCATTATGTACTTTAAAATTGGTTTGAGCTCCTGGTCCGAAGATAATGGGAGCCCCGGTCTCTTTTGACAGATCTATGTGGCCACTGACGAAATCGGCATGAAAGTGAGTTTCAAATATAAATTTGATCTTTGCATTTCTTTCCTTTGCTATGCTTATGTAAACCGAGACATCCCTCAGGGGATCTATTATAGCTGCCTCTCCTTCACTCTCAATATAATAGGCAGCTTCGCTAAGGCAACTCGTATACAGCTGTTTGATAAACATACATTTTTTCAGACGAAGGTAAAAATAAAAAAGCGGATGATACATCCGCTTTAATAAGTAAGGCAATTTTCGCACTTAAGCGACAAGATCTTCAACAACCTGGTTAATTTCATCAATACGCTTGTAATTTACCGTGTAGTAAATGAACTTCCCGTCGCGTTGCGTATTCACAATACCAGCTTTCCGAAGGATTGCAAGATGTTGAGATGCAACGGACTGTTCAAGACGCATACGCACGTAAATTTCAGTTACAGTGATTTTCTTTTCAGTTTCAATCAAAGCCAGTATTTGTTGACGCAATTTGTGATTCAAAGCTCTTAAAACTAACGCTGCTTTTTTTAAATTGTGATAGTTAACTTTAAGATTTTCAGGTGTTCCATTTGCAGATACAGCTACCTGCTCATTTGATTGAGTTGCAACCATCATAGGAGTTAAATTTTAAGAATGCTTGAAGAATATATTAATTAGCAAATATACGTTTGAATAAATATTTAAGATTCTTACGTACTGTTAAAGTGGTATAAATACTATGCCAAATAAACTACCCGTTGAAGAACTCTTTGATATACAGAGGTTCAGAATTCGATAGCGTGGAGAACTCTTTAATTTTATATTTTTTGTCTGCCATAAAACACAAAGCGGAAGCAAGATCAGGGAGCACGCCGAGGTGTATTCGGGGGTTTGTTAACAACTTTGTACATTTCTCTGCGCCCGATCCGAAAAGGCAAATCTGGCGTCCCGGAAAAAAAATTTCTAAGCTGGTTTCGTTCAGTATCATTGCGCAGGGGGAAACAATTTCTTCTAAACTACTCTCATACACTGCGGTAAAAACTTCCATTCTCCGTGCATCTATCATAGGCATTAACAATTTATTAGTCGAATCTTTTTCATTTACATAGGCCTGTAGCATTGCAGGTAAAGTTCCTATCGTAATAAAGGGAATATTTAAAGCATAACTTAGCCCCTTGGCCGTTGCCATGCCTACTCTGAGACCAGTATAGGAACCAGGGCCTTCTGTAACAGCAACCGCATCGAGTGATTTGAATCCAATACCGGTTTTCCGAATAAGGTCATTAATAGCGCAATGAAGAAAAGTTGCATGCTCCTTCTGTACATTGTTACTCATGGTGCCGAAAATCTTTCCGTCTTCCGCAATACTTACCGTTGCCATCTCCCCGGAGCTGTCTATGTTTAAGATAATGGCCATTTAAGCAAGGCATTGTTTGATGAGCAAAGGTGACGGTTGGTATCGGTCATCAGTAACCGATAATCTCATTAGCAGGTTATAAATATTTTTAATACCAATTATTTCTGTCCACTCAAAAGGACCATAGGGATAATTAGTTCCGAGTTTCATTGCAATATCTATCTCATCCCTGGAACCAACACCTTCCCCGGCGGCATAGTAAGCTTCGTTGATAATCATGCTCAAAATCCTCGCACTTATAAACCCAGGGTGATCC
>JANXYS010000079.1 GCA_025355935.1 Chitinophagales bacterium
GAATGGCTGGAAGGCAAATTGCCAATGCCTGATTATGAAAATATAATTTTGAGCAATATACTCCGGGAGGAAGAAAGCAATATGGTGCATTCAACTTTTTTTTATCCCAAATACAATGGTTCCCAGTTCATTGTGGATCGCCTGGCCGAAGGTCTGAGTATTAAAAGAAATATTGAATTGTTCAAAATTGCCAACGAAGAGAAGGGTTTTGATAAAATAATTTATACCGGCGATATACGGATCATACCTCCGAAATGGGTCAACATACTTGAAGAAAACGGCATTAAAGCAGCAGAGTTAAAAGCATTGCATGCAAATGGCACATCTACACTTTTTTGTGAAACCGATGACACTGACATCTCGTGGCTGTATATCCCCGAAAACTTTATAAGGGCACACCGCATTATATATACCGGTAACTTTAGCAATACAAATAACAAGGGCTCCAACAGGAAAACCTGTGTCGTTGAGTTTTCCGGAAAGGTGACCTTTGAAGAGATGGTAAAAGAAATAAGTTTATTGCCAGGAAACCTGACGCCTTTAGCCTCTAACTATGAGCCGAATTCTTATGTGGTTCAAACGCATAGCACAAGAGCATTAATAGCCTCGGTAAAAGCGGTCCTCGAAACTCAAGGCATTTATTTATTAGGCCGCTTTGCAGAATGGGAATACTACAATATGGATAAAGCCATGGAGGCAGCTTTTAAATTGAAGGAAAAACTTGAGAACCCTCTACTACCTAACAAATCTTCCTTGGATTGAATTCAGTAGCGTTAATCATAATTTACAATCATAAGTTTGACCGGAACATACCAGTCCTGGAAGGTCTTTATGGAGATCGGTTTAAAAATATATTTCACCTGGTTCCTTTTTATACGGGTGATAATCCAAATGTAATCCCCGTTTACGAAAATTCATTTTATTTCCAGGGATACATTGCACAGGGTCTAAAGCATTATTATGCTGAATCATTTTCACACTACCTGTTCATTGCGGATGATATGGTTTTGAATCCAATCATAAATGAGCACAATTACGTTTCACATTTTATGTTGCAAGGGAATGCTTGCTTTTTTCCCGTCTATAACAGCCTGTATGAACTAAATAAACCATCCAACCGGTGGGAAAGGGTAGTAGAGGCATTTCACTTCAAGCCTAATAATATATGGGGCTTGGAAGCCGTAAATGAGATACCCGGTTTTGACGAAGCAAAAAAAATGTTTGAAGATCATGGATTAAAGGTGGGGACACTAAGCTATTCGCAAATACATACAAGGCCAGAAAAACCAAAATGGAATGATTTAAAAAACCGCAGAAAATATTATAAGGAACGATTAAGAATGTGGAAGTATGGAAAAAAAACTTTCAATAGTTATTACCCGTTAGCGGGAGGTTATTCAGATATATTTTTAATTTCTTCAACGGTCATGAAAAAGTTTGCACATTATTGCGGTGTGTTTGCTGTTAATAAATTATTTGTTGAGTTTGCCATTCCTACTGCATTAATCTTTTCTGCTGATAAAATCATAAATGAAAATGAGTTATTGCTAAGGGGGACACCATTATGGACTAAAGAAGAATTATCCCTGCTGGATAAATATGATTACAGTCTTGAAAAGTTGGTTGCAGAATTTCCTCCCGGATTTTTATATCTGCATCCTGTGAAATTATCAAAATGGAAAATCTAAAAAAGAAGATTATTAAAAACATACTTTCAAAAATTAGTTTAATCAGGAATATACCTATCGTTAGTGTTATTTAATTCGCTTCAATTTCTTGTTTTCTTTATTATTGTAACGCTGACTTATTTCCTGCTGAGCCATAAGTATCGGTGGTTATTGTTGTTGTTAGCTAGTTGCTATTTTTATATGGCCTTTGTTCCGGTGTATATCCTAATCCTGGGCGGTACAATTATAGTAGATTATTTTGCAGGTATTTACCTGGGTAAGGCAAAAGGGAAGTCGAGAAAATTAATTTTAATTGCGAGCCTGGTTGCCAACGTTGGGGTACTATTGGTATTTAAGTACTACAATTTCTTTCTTCACAATTTATCTAAAGTATTAGCTGCGGCATCTATTGATCATGCATTGCCTTTTCTCTCAATACTTTTACCGATTGGATTGTCATTCCACACTTTCCAGGCAATGAGTTATACGATAGAAGTTTATAGAGGAAATCAGCAACCTGAAAAGCATTTTGGCATCTATGCTTTATATGTAATGTATTACCCCCAATTGGTGGCTGGCCCGATAGAAAGGCCCCAAAACCTTTTACCCCAGTTACATGCCCAACAGTTTTATAATTTTGAAAGGATCAAGGCAGGCTTAATGCAGATGACCTGGGGCTTTTTTAAAAAAATTGTTATTGCAGATCGCCTTGCGCAAGTGGTGGACTATGTTTATACGGATATTGCACCTCAGAACGGTTTGACGCTTGTTTTAGCGACTCTCTTCTATAGTTTCCAGATATTCTGTGATTTCTCAGGATATTCCGACATTGCAATTGGCGCATCTAAAGTAATGGGCATTAACCTTATGACGAATTTTCGGAATCCATATCTATCAAAATCAAACCTTGAACCAATTAAACAAGCAAATTCAATAAAACAACAACTTGTGCCATATAAAAGAGGCCATAAGCTGGATAATCGAATCCAATTTGATACGTCTTGAAAAGTAGTTAAAATGACAGAATCAGAAACTGTTGATTTGAGAAGATCTGTTCTCATTGAATTAGAAATTTGTGCCATAGTTAATATTTTAAATAAGTAATAAAAACAAATAGTTGCTTAATTTATGACCATTCTAATGCACCTTTTCTCCATGCATAGACTAAACCAATAATTAATACAATAAGAAAAACTAATGCTTCCAAAAAAGCAACTATACCTAATTGAGTAAAATTCATAGCCCAGGGAAAAAGAAAGACTGTTTCTACATCAAAAATGACAAACACCAAAGCAAACATATAATATCGAATTTGAAATTGAATCCATGATTCTCCCATCGGTTCTATACCAGATTCATAACTAGTGTATTTTTCTGGAGTTTTAC
>JANXYS010000119.1 GCA_025355935.1 Chitinophagales bacterium
ACCCTTATGTTTCCTTTTTGCATATTAAGTATTATTTAAACGATTTAACAGGGGACGGCAAAATCAATACCATGAATAGATAACGGAAAATCTGTCAGGTCAAAGGCGTATGGAAGAGGTAAACTATTCATACGGTATAAAAATGGAAGGGCAGCTCCAATATTCCTAAGCAGCTAGCTTACTGATACGCTTGACAGATAATATAAGTTGGTTACAGTTGGTAAGATAATCGGATCGAAACAACAAATCTGCCTTCATCGCTGTTCACAACCTCAACCCTGTGAACAAGCTTTAGGTAACAGTTCGACAGTGTTTGGGCGAGATTCACAGTTATTTGTAGTGAGAGATCTTCAATTGTAAGACAGCACACCTTATCTTGAAATTTTCCTTAAGATTATTATCGAACAAATTCTATATCAGAGGGTTGAAGCATGGAAATGTTTTTGAACTTTAGCAATAAATTTGCCACGGTAATAACGTCTTTCTGACAATAGTCAGCAATTCTCTTTACATCTCGTTCCTTCCAGTATACGTCGCCTACCATGCTCCCGTCGATGTCGTCTTTAGGCGAAGGAATCCCCATCGCAGCGGCAAGGAGCTTAAGTGAAGTGTAGTTTTTAAAATCTCCAAACTTCCAGTACTGAAACGTATCAATGATATTAGTCTCCCAAGGTTTCATACTTTGAAAGTTTAGAAAGGCTGGTATAGCGATCTCGTTAATTAGCAAACGACGGCAGATAAAAGGGATATCAAATTCTTTTATATTATGCCCAGCAAAAACCCACCTACTTTTTAACTTTTCAATTTTTTTTAGTGTGGCCAGAAAATCTTCAAGAATTGTTTTTTCCTCATGCCCGTAAAACGATTTTATTCTCATTCGCAGGTTAAGTTCTTTAGTGAAATAACCCACACTTATACAGACAATTTTTGAGAATTCTGCCATTACAGCCGCTCGTACAGGGTAAAATTCTGAAACGGACATGCTTTCTGGAACAGATTTCGAAATCTTGTCTTCCCAGAGTTGCTTCCAGTTGTCATTCAGGTCGGAATAATTTGGGTATTCGGAAACAGTTTCAATATCAATTACTATTATGTCTTCAAACCTGATGTGTTGCATGTAATACCTTTATGTTCTTAATGTACAGCTTTTCTTAAAAAATAATTGTAATTGAATACTGCGAATGGCGGTTATTTTCAGCAGAGATTGTTGTGGTTTTCAGCAAATACTATTTTATAAACCGCAAGATGTGTTGTACTTCACGCTAATCGAGTAAGGTGAAAATCGCAAAGAAAAATACTTCTGCCTTTCAACTTTCGAAAGAAAGGACTAAATAAACTAATAATTAAACTCTTATAAATATATTTTTTGAATATAACAACGTGTAATAATTCATAACTCTTTAGTAAAAGATTTCGTAACCTTTTATTAATGCAGATAAATTTTTTATCTGTGGTTATATCATTCACCTTTGCCGAAATTTTAAAAAATATACTGTTTATGAAATTGTTAAAAAGCTTATTTCTAACTATTGCAGGGTTTTTGTTGAGTGGTATGCTCTTCGCCCAGGAAACCACCTCTGAAATTCAGGGCACCATCAATGACAATGATAAAAAACCTCTTGTAGGCGCTTCCGTTATTGCGATTCATATTCCTACTGGTACAAAATATAGTACCACCACCCGGAATGAAGGACGATTTAATTTAGCCAACCTAAAAGTAGGAGGGCCTTATGAGATTAATGTGTCGTATGTAGGCTACAAAGCTCAGAAACTTGAGAATGTTTTATTAAGCCTTGGTCAAGAATTTAAAGCTGATGTAAGCCTGCAATCGGATGCACAGGAATTGTCGACCGTAGTAGTAACCGCAGGGGTTCAAAACAAGACATTTAATAGCAGCCGAACAGGCAGCCAGGAAATTGTTAATCGGGCACAAATCGAAAGGTTACCTACTATCAATCGCAGTCTTCAGGATTTTACAAAACTTACACCATCTTCCAACGGCTTAAGCTTTGGTGGAGTTAGTCCGTTATATAATAACCTCACTGTTGATGGAGCAAATTTCAATAATGCCTTCGGGTTAAGCGGAACCCTCGGTGGGCAAACTAGTTCTCAGCCAATCAGCATCGATGCAATCGAACAAATCCAGGTAAATGTTTCTCCCTATGATGTGCGGCAGGGTAACTTTAGCGGAGCCGGAATTAATACAGTTACCAGGAGCGGAACTAATAAATTTAAAGGCTCTATTTATAATTTTTCCCGTTCAGAAAATACACAGGGCTACAGGGTAAATGCAATCAAAGCCGTAAAAACAAATATAAATTATAATCAATTTGGTGGTTCGCTCGGCGGGCCTATTATCAAAAACAAAGTCTTCTTTTTTGGAAGTTATGAGCAGGAAAAAATATCATTACCTGGGTCTCCGACTTTCAGGGCAGCCAAGCCAGGGGAAACCTCTAATGGGACCAGTATTTCACAAGCCACCACCACGGATTTAGATGCTTTAAAGACATTTTTAATCAGCAAATTTAATTTCAATCCGGGCTCATTTGATAATTATGATTATCGGACCGAAAGTAAAAAAGCTACTGTACGATTAGACTGGAACATTAATGCGAACAACACGTTCACGGTGAAATACAATTATCTCCAATCACTCAAAGATCAGCCTGCCAGTAATAGTGGCGCGCAGGGTAGTCGCCAACCAAGCATTACGGGTATGCCGTTTAGCGGCAACGGCTACACGATCAACAATAATTTCAACATTTTTATTGCAGAACTTAATTCTAGATTTGGAAACAGGGCTAGTAATAAATTACAGGTTGGTTATAGTGCTTTAAGAGATTTCCGCTCGAGCCTGAGCAGTTCTCCTTTTCCTTTGGTAGATATTCTTAATGGACAAGGTGCTACTCTCACATCTTTCGGATACGAACCATTCACGTATAATAATAAACTTAATTCAGACATCGTGCAGTTCTCCGATATATTCACGGTGTACAAAGGTGCTCATGAGATCACCTTGGGTACACAGAATTATATAAAGAAATTTGAAAATGGTTTTGCACCGAATTACGAAGGTTATTACCGGTTTAATACGCTGACAGATTTTTATACTGCAGCAAATAATCCCTATGTTTCGGCCTCTCAACCAGGCACGCAGCTGGCTACCATCCAGAGATTGCAATATGCCTCGACAAAAGATGGCTCGTTCCCTTTTGCCAAGATTGGTGCAGTGGAACTTGGCTTTTTTGCACAGGACAAATGGAGAGCTAAACAGAACCTCACATTAACCTATGGCGTTAGAGCAGATATCCCAACTTTTGAAAACAAATTCGCGACGAACGATAGCTTGAAATCTCTTACATTCCGTAACGGTATAAAAGTTGACGTTGGCGCAAAACCCGCAACCAAGCTGCTAATTAGCCCAAGAGTTGGCTTTAACTGGGACGTGATGAGCAATAAAAAAACGCAGGTTCGTGGTGGCTTCGGTTTTTTTGCCGGACCACCTCCTTTCGTTTGGATTAGTAACCAGGCGGGAAACAATGGTGTACAATTCGGGTCATTCTCCAATGGCAACGGTACAACCGCCAATCTTCCTTTTTCTCCAAATCCCGACGCGTTCAGACCTGGACCGGGATTACTTTCGAAGAGTTATAATATTGCAGTTACCGATAAAAACTTTCGCTATCCTCAAAATTTTAAAGCAAGCCTGGGCATCGATCAAAAGCTTCCAAAAAACTGGATTGTAACGGTTGAAGGAACGTATAATAAAGATGTTAATGCCGTCTATTTCCAAAATATTAATCTTCCTTACACAGGCGCAACATTTGCCGGAGCTGACCCAAGAGTACGGTACAGCAGTCCACAGATCTACGCGGGCACTGGTGGCGCATCTCTCACAAATCCGAATATAAGTGATGTGATTTTAATGAAAAATTCAAACAAGGGATACGGTTATTTTCTAACATTGCAGTTACAAAAAACAGCAAGAAATTTTAGTGGTAGTGTAGCTTACACCTATTCAAAATCAAGAACTATTAATGATGGAGGTTCCATTGCACAAAGTAACTGGAGAGACAGGCCTGTAGCTGGAGATCCCAATACAGATGATTTAGGATATGCTAACTTTTACCAGCCTCACAGGGTAATAGCTTACGGTTCTTACAGGATTGAATATGCGAAATATTTCGCATCATCCGTAGGATTTACTTTCGAAGCCGCTGCTAATGGCAGTGCATCGTACGTATATAACGGTGATGTTAACGGTGATAATCAAACCACAAATGATCTTATTTATATTCCCCGGAAGCAGTCTGAAATTGTACTTGTTAAGTCGAGTGCCACTGATCCAAGAACACCGGACCAGATGTGGAACCAATTAAATAATTTTATCAGCCAGGATATTTACCTGAGCAAGCATCGCGGCGAAATTGCAGAACGCAATGCAGCTCTTGCTCCTTTTTACAAAAAGGTGAACATGAACTTAACACAGGATTTTTACCTCGAAACAAAAGACAAAACAAGGCACACCATCCGTTTGACAATGGACATATTTAACCTGGGAAATTTATTGAACCGTCAGTGGGGAATAACCCGTTCGTTTAATAGCACAAGTCCTTTAAGGTATGCCGGGTTAAACTCTGACGGTAAACCAGCATTCACATTCCCGTACCTGGATAATAATACCCAAACCCCGTTGACTAATACTTACAGGGATAACATAGGTATTGATTCACGTTGGCAAATGCAACTTGGAGTTCGTTACATGTTCAATTAATCATTATTAAAAAAGAAAACAAATGAATAGATATATTAAGCTCGGTTTTATTACAGCAATAATTGTCACGGTAAGCTGCTCAAAAAATAGCGATGCCATAAATGCTGCAGCGAACACTGTTAAGGCCGCGTCATCCTCACTATCATTAAATAACCGGGTATTGGCCGCTTTTATAAGTGATTCAAGTACTTTACTCAACCTGGCTTCCGGCGTGTTACCGGGTTCGTACAATAAATTCAGAAAGTTGCTTACCTATGATACGTCCGCAACTGCTAACAAGGCCCCGGTTTATCAAGTGGGTGATGTAATAAATATTTTAACTTACATTAAGGGCGATGATAGCGCAATTGTAAAAAGAAAAATAAACTTCCGGTTTTTTCAGCCACCTTCCTCATTTATAACACCTACTGCGCTTTACCCTTTACAAAAAGCAGAGGACTCATATCGCGGCTTTGCCCCGGCTTCTGCCGATATCCTGGATTTTATCAGTGTCCCGATTGCAGCTACTTCTACTTCTCCATTTAATATTTCCATTGTTGGAAAGGAAAGTATTGGAGGAATAAACTCAAACATCTACCTGATTCAATTGAGTTATACTATTCCGATTTCACTTATGGGTAAATTGGTTTCGATTAATTTTACTACAAACACAACGGGTGCAGCTTCTGATATTGGTAACGTGAACTGGATATACGCCTTTAAGATAAAATAGAAAAATAAATGTATGCATGCCCCGGAGTTTTTTCGGGGCATTTTTGTTTATGCTCCCATCTTCACATTATCCAAACTTGCTGTGGGGGCTGTTTTTAATAGCATAAACTACGCTATGTAGCAGTACATTCAATTTGGCCAATATGATAATTCGAAGTGAAATCTTTACGGAAAGGTTCATGTAAGTTTAAGTTGCTGAAAAATCAAATAGCTTTGAAAGAAAACATGAAGTTTTTCATACTTATCGTTTTTGCCAGTCTTACCCTGCCGGCATTTGCACAACAGGATAGTCTAAAATTATACGAACGCTTCACTGATCTTCCTCCTTTCAAAATAACCAGGCTGCCTGACAGTAGTCAGTTTACCAAAGCTGACCTAAAGAAAAAAGTGGCAACGCTAATTATGGTTTTTAGCCCCGATTGTGAACACTGTCAGCATGCTACTGAAGACCTACTTAATCATATCAGCTTGTTTAAAAACGTACAGGTTCTCATGGCTACTCCTTTGGAATACCGCTTCATTGTGCCCTTTTTCGAGCATTATAAAATCAAGGATTACCATGGCATAGTGATAGGCCGCGATCCTACAAATTTCCTCGGCACGTTCTTTAGCATTACGAATTTTCCATCCATGTTCCTGTATAACCGCAAAGGCAAGTTCGTAAAAGCCTTCGAGGGATCGGTTTCATTTATAAAGATCGCTTCCTTTCTCTAACATTATTACCGTTGTCAGCGTTCTGATATTGGAATAACTTAACGCCTAAATTTTCGAAAATTTAGAATGATTTACCTTAAAATTTGGGAATTTGAAAGATTTTTTAAAAGTAAACTTTAGTTTGTAAACTTTTATAAAGATTACATAGCTATACAACTTAGTTTTGTTGGTAATCAATGATTTAATTTTGTAAACTTTTGATCAAATTAAGCGTTTTTGGGCACATTTTCAGATTTTTGTAAACATTTAGGTATTTGATGGAGAAAAGCAGAGCTGATTATAAAAAGAGCAGACTAAAATATTAGTATAGCAGAAGTGGAAACTAGTGATTAGTGCCAGTACATCAGCTGGCCTCTGCGAAATATCAAAGAGAAGAGTGAATTCGAATATTGACGCAAATTAGTTTTATAAACTACCTTAGCAACTCAAAAACATCCATCAAATAAACTGATATTATGAAAGTAACTGTAGTAGGCGCAGGAGCGGTAGGTGCAACTTGTGCCGATAATATTGCACGCAAACAATTGTGCGATGAACTCGTGTTGGTTGACATTAAAGAAGGGGTTGCAGAAGGAAAAGCAATGGATTTGATGCAGACTGCCCAAATAGAAGGATTTGACACGAGAATTATCGGAAGCACAAATGATTACACTAAAACCGCGGGAAGCACCGTTGCGGTTATCACTTCCGGAATCCCACGGAAACCAGGGATGACCCGGGAAGAATTGATTGGAATTAACGCAGGGATTGTAAAAACTGTTACCCGAAACCTGCTTGAACATTCCCCTGACTGTATTATCATCATCATTAGTAATCCGATGGATACTATGACATATCTGGCTCTCAAATCAAGTGGCCTCCCAAAAAACCGCATTATCGGGATGGGTGGTATATTAGATAGTGCCAGATTCAGGTATTACCTGAGCCAGGCTATAGGTTGTTCCGCAGGTGACCTCCAGGCCACGGTGGTTGGCGGGCATGGTGATACAACTATGATTCCTTTAACGAGGTTAGCAACTTATTGCGGCACTCCCGCAGCGCATCACCTGGATAACGATACTTTAAAGAAAGTGGCGGCTGATACCATGGTAGGTGGTGCTACCCTTACCGGTCTTTTAGGAACAAGTGCATGGTATGCTCCAGGTGCTGCCGGCGCGTCTCTGGTAGAAGCTATTGTAAGGGATGAAAAGAAAATGATGCCTTGTTGCGTATCTTTGGATGGGGAATACGGGCAGTCTGATATTTGTATTGGTGTGCCAGTAATTATCGGAAAAAACGGTTGGGAGAAAATTATAGATTATAAGCTTGACGAAACTGAAATGGCAGCATTTACCAAGAGTGCAGATGCGGTAAGAAGTATGAACTCGATACTTTCTACACTAAGCATATAGTAATGCAATAATAAAATAGGCTTCCCCTCATCCGGAAGCCTATTTTTGTATGAACAATATTTGAAACTCGTTTGTAGCGCGGTTGAACCCCTAAAATGTTTAGCGTGCAAGTATATTCGATAATCCCACTCAAATAGATGGGAACTTTATGTGAATTCTATTTCTCCATCTGCTCAATCACAGCTTCTGTTACTCCTGTAAAAGAGAACCCGCCGTCGTGAAACAAGTTCTGCATCGTAACCATTTTTGTCATATCACTAAACATAGTCACTACGTAGTTCGCGCAATCTTCCGCACTTGCATTTCCTAGAGGGCTCATCTTTTCGGCATAATTGATAAATCCATCAAAACCCTTAACCCCGCTGCCGGCGGTGGTGCGTGTGGGGGACTGGGAAATTGTATTTACCCTTACATGCTTCTTAACGCCATAATGATATCCAAAACTTCGCGCAACACTCTCCAGCAAAGATTTCGCATCAGCCATTTCGTTATAATCAGGGAAAACTCTTTGTGCAGCAATGTAAGTTAGCGCGATAACACTACCCCATTCATTAAGGGCATCTTTTTTCATACAGGTTGCCAGCACACGATGAAGGCTCATGGAGGATATAGAAAATGTTTTTTCATTAAATCCATAATCAAGCTGCGTATAATGTTTGCCTTTCCTAACATTTAGGCTCATTCCAATAGAGTGAAGGATGAAATCAAATCGTCCACCAAAGTGTTCCATGGCTTTATCAATAAGGTTTTCTATGTCATCTCCGTTACTAACGTCACACGGAATAACAGGAGCTTTTACCCTGTCAGCAAGCTTATTAATTTCTCCCATTCGCATCGCAACCGGGGCATTGGTAAGAATTAATTCTGCACCTTCTTCACTGCATTTCAAAGCAGTGATCCAGGCAATTGATTTTTCATCGAGTGCGCCGAAAATAATCCCCTTCTTTCCTTTTAATAATTGATGACTCATTTGATAGTTGTTTGAAAGTGAATTTTAGAAACGTTCAAGTAATTCTTATGGATGAAAAATGTATTTAGCAAACTTAATTATAAAAAAGCTTATAAGAAACGCGAGTGTAAAAATGGCAACGAAGTGAGCAAGGAAAAATAAAAATAAATGGTTTACGGATGCCCGGGGGTTTATGAATTTTCTAATAAGTTTATGAACCGCATACCCCAGAAACAATACCAGAATTAAAATAATAAATACAACTAATTTTTGCAATGATGATTATTTAATAGGACGTTTTGAAATATGCTATCCAGCCACCATTTCCCGGGCATTTTCTAATGCAGCCGCGGTTGGCTTTTCACCACTCAGCATTTGCGCGATGGTGGTAATACGCTCACTGGTATTTAACAGACGTATCGAAGTAGCAATTTTATTATTGATTTTCTGTTTAAACACAAAATAATGTGCTGAAGCCTTCGCGGCGATTTGTGGCTGATGAGATACAACGATCAGTTGGTGTTCTGATGCTAATCTCTTCATAATGATGCCTACTTGCCGCGCAGCCTCCCCGCTTATCCCTGTATCAATTTCATCGAAAATTAATGTAGGTAATTCCAGCTTTTGGGCAACAAGAGATTTTATGCTAAGCATCAGCCTGCTTAATTCACCCCCACTTGCCACTTTTGCCAAGGGTTCATATTTATTGCTTTTGTTGGCATCAAATAAAAAGGCAACTTCGTCGCTGCCATTAGCAGATAATTTGCCGGCACTTAATTCAACTTTCAGTCGCGCATTGGGCATACCCACCTGTAGAAGCAAATTATCTACTTTTTCTGTAAATTCCTTGACATGCACTGCCCGATTTTTAGAAATTTTATCAGCTGTAATTTTACACCTTTCAAGTAGCGCAAGGGACCTTAACTCAGCCTCTACCAGCTTCTCTGAAATATCGTTCACTTCGTTGAGCTTAAGTTGAAGGTCTTGCATGATGCTCAACAACTGTCCGGTTTCTTTTACACCATGTTTTTTTAACAGCTTATATCCCGCCGATAACCGCTCATTTGAGATAGATATGCGTTCTTGATCAAAGTGCACCGATTGGTCTATCTGTTCAAGTTCATCAGCTACATCCTCCAATTCCAGTATGGTGCTGCGAATTCTTTCCAAAAGGCCCGTTAACCGGGGATGGAAATGCTGAATAGGATTTAATTTATGCTGGATGCTTTTAAGTTGATGGACCAGTGGCTCCTCCCCGTCTTTCAAATCGGAGTAGGCACTGCTTAATTGCGATTTAATTTGCTCGGCATTATTCAGGATCTTGAGCTCATCCTCTAAATTTTCCAGCTCGTTTTCTTTTAAGCTAAGCTCCTCCAGTTCGTCAAATAAAAACCTATTATAGTCCAGTTCGCGATGTAGGTTGCCGTGTTGCTCCTTTAATTGTTTTAAGTCTTGTTGAATATTGCTGTAAGATGCATATTCCTCTTTGAGTTGCACTAGTAACGGAAAATTATCAGCGAGCGCATCCAGCACCTGCCGCTGGAAGTTTTCGTTGCCTAATTCTAAAGTATCAAATTGCTGATGAAGATCAACGAGCAGTGATCCGATAAATTTTAATTGCGAAAGGTTTGCTGGACTATCGTTGATAAAGCCCCGCGATTTACCACTGGTCAGAATTTCACGCCGGATAATAACCTCGTCGGATACGTCAAATTCATTTGCGTTAAGAAAACTTTTTACCTCTTCATTAGCAGGTAAAACAAATGTTGCTTCAACAATACACTTTATCAAATTATTTTGTAAGACAGAGCTGTCCGCCCTCTGACCCAATATTAGGTTAAGGGCCCCCATAAGTATGCTTTTTCCTGCGCCTGTTTCTCCCGTTATTATGTTGAGCTCCCTGGAAAAATCAATTTCAAGTTCATCAATGATCGCATAATTCTGAATGTGAAGTTTCTGTATCATACCACGGTCGACAAATTTATATAATAAACAAATTAAACAGGAATTAATCTCCCGAAGATACTGGGTCAATAAAGTTCATTGACAAAAAAAGCCCGGATGCTTCACATCCGGGCAGTAAATTATCTATTGTATTTAGCTAAACATATCTCGTACTTTATCAAAGAAAGATTTTTCATTTTTATCCGGCTTTGGTTCAAAATTGTGTGACTCCTGCATTTTTTCAAGCATATCCTTTTCTTCGCCGCTAACTTGTTGAGGTGTCCAAACATTTACCTGGATTAGCTGGTCGCCTTTTTCGTAGCTATTTACCTGCGGGAATCCTTTTCCTTTTAAACGGAATATCTTACCACTTTGAGTACCGGGAGGAATTTTTATTTTAGCCTTTCCATCGATAGTGGGCACCTCAATCTGGGTACCAAATACAGCATCCGGAAAAGATATGTGTAGGTCAAAAGCAACGTTAAGCCCATCCCTATGCAACTGTGCATGTTGTTCTTCTTCTATAAGAACTATTAGATCCCCTGGACTACCCCCCCTTTCACCCGCATTTCCTTTTCCAGAGATACTGAGTTGCATACCTTCCTGAACACCTGCTGGTATATCAATAATAACGGTTTCTTCACCATATACTCTCCCCTCGCCTTTGCAACTCGAGCATTTGTTGGTTATGGTAGTACCTTCACCGCTACAAGTGGGGCAGGTTGTTACTGTTTGCATCTGCCCAAGGAACGTATTTTGAACTTTCCTAACCTGACCGCTTCCCCCGCAACCATTGCAGGTGGTCATACTATTTTTATCCTTTGCGCCACTTCCATGACAAGTAGAACATTTTACATGTTTCTTAACCTTGATAGTTTTGTTTGCCCCTTTAGCTATTTCCTCAAAATTCATTTTTAATTTCACCCTCAGATTGCTGCCTCTTGTTCCGCGGCCGCGACTGGTCCCAGAACTTCTTCTGCTACCGCCACCTCCGAAAAAACCTCCAAAACCCTCATCACCGAATATATCACCAAACTGGCTGAAGATATCATCCATATTCATTCCTGCACCATTGTGGCCGCCTCCCCTTCCCGGACCAGCAAACGCATTGTGTCCAAAGCGATCATATTGGGATCTCTTTTCAGAATCGTTTAATATCTCATATGCCTCCGCAGCTTCCTTAAATTTTTCTTCGGACATCTTATCACCGGGGTTACGATCAGGGTGATATTGCATCGCAACCTTACGATAAGCCTTCTTAACCTCTTCCGCAGAGGCAGACTTAGATACCCCTAAAATTTCATAAAAATCTTTTTTTGTTATCATTATATGTATGCTATTATCCGTTTATAAAATTCAATCCAGGCGCATCTGGTTAACCGTCATTTACCAACTACTACTTTTGCAAACCGGATAAGTTTATCGTTGAGATAATACCCTTTTTGAAGCTCATCGACGACTGTTCCCTTTTTACTTTCGGGTGCTTCGATTTCGGTGATTGCTTCGTGTTTCTCTACATCAAAACCTGTATGTAAACTTTCCATTGGAGTGAGACCTTTGTTCTGAAGTATACTTTTCAATTTTGAAAAAACGAGCAGATTTCCTTGCTTTATTTGTTCAATATCATCGCTTGTCTGCATCTGCCTCTCTGCCCTCTCAACATCATCCATCACATCCAGCAGAGAGACAATAATGTCTTTCCCTGCGGTTTGCAGCAAATCCATCCTCTCTTTAGCGGAACGACGCCGAAAATTATCAAATTCAGCCAGCTGCCTTAAGTATTTATCTTTTTGTTCCTGGAGTTCCGCAGTAAGTTTTTCAACATCATCCCTCATTTCCAGTGGATCTGACAAGTGCGTGTGTCCCGGAATTTCAGCATCTGAGTTGATATTCATTTCGTTATTTTCTGTTACCATATCAATATCTTGTAGATTCATGAATAAAAGTTGTGCAAATGTACAACAGTCAAACATTTTGCCAATGCTTGTTTGCAGTCAAAATGACATTAAACTCTAAAAGTTATTTAACGACCTGAAATTTGCCAGACTCGACAATTATACCATTTTTGTCGCGAAGCTGGAAGATGTAAATACCCCGAAAAAAATCGTCGAGGTTTACCAACGTGTGTGAAGGGGTATTTTTAGACTCGAATACCTTCTTTCCAATAAAATTGTATATCTGAAGTACGTACGAGTTGTCGCTACCGCGCTGGAAATCAAAGTTGATCGCTGTAGACGCGGGATTAGGATAAAATTTAATCAGCTTTGCCTGGGTTGTGCCATTATCGGCAACCGTTTTAATTTGAGCGAAAGAAGTAAAATTTAATCCAATAATAAAAATTAGTATAACAATAATTTTTTTCAACATTGTAAAATTAGCCAAAAGTTTTACATTTCCAAGAACCAGAAGAGAAAAAACTCAGCCGTAAACATGAGATTTATGCTTTTTATAACGCAAACGTTGTGCCTTTATTTTATACGAAGCGCCTTATTTGAGCACTATTTAAACCAGCAGTCGCGCCGTTAAAGATCCCACGCTAACTCATACTTGTGGTGATTACACAAATTATCATTCAGCAAAATCCTTTATCTCATATGGTTATATTGTTTGAACGATATACCAGAAGTAAGTATTCATCATTTTTTTTTAGTTGTAGAGTTTGGCGACAGCCTGCTCTGGTTATACCATTATAAGATAATGTGTCCATTACAAAAGGACTTTACGGCGTTTGTTTAGTTTGGAATCTTAATAAACAGAATTCCCCGCCTTTCGGCAGGGAAGCTGTTATCCAAACAATCCATAAAAACAAAATCTTTATAGTTAGCACAGGACTGCGCTCCAGG
>JANXYS010000157.1 GCA_025355935.1 Chitinophagales bacterium
ATACCAAGAAAATCTTCACCTAAAGGCTTTGCGGCAGAGACATGTACCTGTGATTCATCAAGCGGGGAACTAAGCAATAAAATGAAAGCTACCGCTGAAATACCTGCCAGCAGATAATAAACCTTTAGCCATTCAGTAGACGACGGGTCGGCATTATTTACGAATGCTGCAAAAATAAAATTACCGGTAAGTATTCCTACCATGAAAAACGATTCAATGAAATTCATGAAACTCGCGTGATCCTTTTTATCCTTTGTTACCAGCCCAATAGTAGCGAATACTGAGACTTTAATTAATGCAAAGCTGGCGCCTGTTATAGCAAACAAAACTTTAGTCATTCCGAAGCCTCCGACATTAGGCATGACAATGCAGGCCACGATTACAAGTGCAAGAGCAAGAAGCATCGAGCGTTTATACCCGATGCGGGTAATGTAAGATGCGACGAGAAAAGATACAATAGCGATACTAAGATCTTTAAAGGCTTCAAGAACGCTTGCGGATGATTGCGTGATATGGTAATTGTTCTGAACCTGGAGTATCACAGTACCGACACTGTTCAATAAAATAGCAAACACGAAATAGTTGAGGAACAGCGAAAGTTTAATTCTCCAGTTTTGCATAGCAGCGATCGTTGATTTAGTGACCGAATATACAAATTATATCTCTGCATTCTATTCAGTAAAATACCGGGAACATAAAGATCGGTATGTCTAACAGGTTAAAAAAAATGCCCTGCACCAACTGCAGGGCAAACAATTATATTTATTTCAAAATTACTCCGATCCGTCGGCTTTTCCTTTTATAAGCGCAAACGCGGCAACCTTCTGTCCGCAAATAAGGCCCTGTTCACAATCACTGCGATAGTGGATAGCACCATACAGGCGTGATAGAGAAGCTTCGGAAGCCATTTGGTTATACTGCTGAGCTTTTTCGGGATTTATATAGCTCAGAACGGTTGATGCAGCACCGCTAAAAGTAGAATGTCCACTGGTATAACTGGGGAAATTTGGTAAGCCAGTCCAGGTTTTAATCTCGGGGTTTACCTGCGAAGGACGAGGTGAAAAATAAGTGTATTTATTATCCCAGCAGGAAATTGCAGCGTCCATCATACTCATGTTCAGTAACGCCATATTTCTAGCCCATCTTACTTCACTGAAATTTTTAGTAACAAAATCTTCTGCAGCAATTGCATTCCAATGACCGGGTGGTGTGTAGGTATTAACGCCATCAGCCCAGAAACTTACAATCCTGAATCTTTCACGATCATAGTTTTTGCTATAATAAAGAACCTCATCCAGTTCTTTTTTAAATTGTGCTGAACTAGTTTTTGGCGGCGCCGGAGCCCGAATGGAAATCAGGCTAAGTGAATCGAACAAAAAAGTTTTAACCTTACCAAATAACGGCAACATTGGGGGCCTCTTTGGAGATTCCTGGCTTATCCAGGGTATTTCACCAGTGGCCGCACTTTGAGATTCAAGTTGGGCCCATAGTGCCGGAGTGCCTATCGCGGCACCGGCACGATCGCCTCTCGCACGAATTGTAAACTTTTGTGCGACAAGTTTACCAAGTAATTCACCTGCTTCCAAATCACTTCTAACATTGGCGCCAGCCATGAGCCTGGCCCGCTTATGCTCCTCTGCCTTCTGTTGGATGAAATCCAGATCTGCCGGGAACAATAATTTCATTAGTTCGACGGTTACGCCTTCAACAGTTGCATCTTCTGAGGGATACGAACCAAGATCGTTAGAAGAAACCAGGGGTTTAATACTTTTATCTATCTTATAAGGGCTTTGGCGATTATAAAGTTTTTTATAATAAAACGCGGCTACCAAAGCGTCGTACTGTGCAGCGCTTACGTAGGCATATGCACGCGCTGCATATGGTGGATTACTGAATGGAAATATAGGATAGGCAAACGGATTTGCAGCACTTGGAAAGGGATAGGAACCATCCGGATTTTGGTAAGGAGCAATATTATGTTTGGCAACAAGCTCCCTTAAAATCTCATTCCATCTTAACACTGCGCCTGCACTCCAGTATTTCACAGTTTCGCTTTCTTGCGGTGTAAGATCCTTTTGCCATCCCTTTACTTCATTAAGATCGGCTATGTACGCCGGTGCAGTAGTTGCAGCAGGCACAGGCACTGGGAATTCCGTGGGACTTGTAAGTAAAATTGTTTTCCAGGCACCGGCATTTTCATCATTGCGCGCTGGAGTTAGTGTTGGAAATTGAAGGTTGCGTTCCACCACGTTTTTACTACATGCCCAAAAACCTGAAACTGCTATTGCAAGCAGGAAATATTTAAGTAATTTTTTCATCATTTAATTTTTTATAAAGAATGATCAGGTTATTAATGGGCTGAGTTACCGGTTTTTTCCTGATCAACTAATTTGATTTTATGTTTTAGATTTATAATATAAAAAATTCCAAGATTACCCATTGTGGCTTGGCCTACATTCCGGCCAGCTATTGTTGTATTTGCACCGCCGGTAATTGAAAGGCCTGAAACTTTATAAATATTATATTTGAAATTCACGCCCGCCGTCGTCATATTCATTTTGTTGCTCGGGAAAGGCATGTTGTTTTTTGTGATGTCGAAACCATCGTTGCTGGACCAATCCATTAGCACTGCTTCAGCAATCAATCTTTCGTTCCTGATGCCGGTACGAAAAGCATATTGCATAGCGTCAGGCAAATCAACCTTATCACTATAATGCATTTCTGTAGTGTAATAGGCCTTCCGGTCAATTTTGATATTGCTTCGGTGAATATATGTAGCCGAAATGGTTGCAAACCATGAATTAACCTGATAATCAGCAATCAGCCTGAATGACAAATTAGTGCTGTGCGAACCGATGGATAGCGGCAAATAATCGGCTATATAATTAGAAACAGGAAACGAAATTCCACCAAGTGGATAAATAGAAAACACTCCCTTCCCAAGCGCCTTTTCAACAGCAAGGTATTTAACCCACAGTGACAAGTCCTGCAACCCTTTCATGCTATGTAACTGGCCAGCAGAAGCCTTAGTTTTGATGTAGGGCAGGTTAAACAATACATTTAATTTCCCGCTAACGCCGTAATTACCCATCATGCTATATGAGCGGCTGGATACTGTCCCAAGGTTGGCATTATCTCTTTTATTGGTTCCTTCCCAATAATTCTTCCAGCTGCTAAAGCCGGCCATTGGGCCAACGCAAAATTGATTTTTTTCCATCATAATGGCATCCATATCAGTTTGAGCCGATGCACCCATTGTAAGGAAAAAGCCCAGGCAAAACAATAGCGCCACTAACCTGGATGTTTGATGACATTGTTTCATAATCTTATAGTATTTAATGTTGTTTTAATCGATTATAAAGGACATTTATAACCGGGTTTAATGATATCAAAATACAAGGCTCCACACTAATTTTGAAGCTTTAGTTTATTTATAATATAATCTCCTACCAAAATTCCGGACTGCTTACTAACGATACAGGTTGGATGAAAATGAATACCCCCATAGAACCTTGCCCAGTTATTTTCTTCCGCAGCAGCATGAAAAGACGTGAAATTGCGATTCTTAATTCCGAATTCTATCTCACTGCTATCTGTGTACGAAAAATTATCCCCGAACATCTTGGTAAGTGCCTCTGCGGCTGCCGATGAAACTGTACTATGTCCGCAGGTATATTCGGGAAACGGTGGTGTCTGCAGGTAAGGCTTCCAGTCCTGATCAATATATTTATTAATCACAGTTTCGGGCCTTACCATATTACTCCGGAATTTTTCATCCCAGCATTGAATAAATGCATCGAACATGCAAATTGACGTAAGTGTATACGCGGCTACTGTTTTATTAAAATCTGCCTTAGACTTCTGAGCTGCGATGCCCACAATACTCATCCAATGTCCCGGGGGTGAAAACTTTTTAGTGACGAACATAACATGTCCGGTAACATTTAGTTTCCCTCCAAGGTCATCCCAAAAGTCAGCAATGTGTTGCTCCTCAGGCGTTAGACTATCTATTCCGTTTTTGACCGCCATCACCTGTTTGTAGTATGGCCCCGTTGTATCCTTCATGTTAAAAGGAATTGGGGGCGGCGGTACAAATTGAGTAGCGCTATCAATAGCAATTGGTCGAATCTCGCGCCAATGTGGTTCAATCGCCGTGCTATATGCAGGCGGTGTAGGAACCCATCTACCCGGAGAATCGATTACCGAGTACCGTGATGCACTTCTGGTTTGTGCATAATTATCTTTTTTACTCCACGCTAAAATGGCTTTGCTAACGGTATCGGCAAGAGCCACAGACGATTCGAACATCGCATCAGGCATGCCACTTTTCACCACCGAGCTCTTTATGCTATCTACAAACTCCTTCATGCTTCCTTCTGGAAACGTAACGGCTTCGCCTACTTTACAAAAAGCAAGTAAAGATGCAAACTGGAAATCGATCTTTTTAGAAGTATCAACTTTGGGCATAAACTTAAGCCCGTTGATCTGACCTGCCAGAGAGCGGTATTGTCTGGGATAACCGGCCGCAATACATTCATAGGCTGCAATATTTGCATATGCATAGTTACGGCTGGCAACAATGGGCGAAAAGCCAACATGTTTTACTACTTCATTCAATTCTTTTACAGTTTTGCAGTAAGAAAATGCATCGGTAAAATAGGAGTCGGGCACAGCTTTATGTGTGCAGGCGGTCATCAGCAGTAGTATAGCTACAGCTGATGAAAATAGAATTTTCATAATTACATTTAAAAGAAAAAAATCCGGAGAATCTATAATTGCATTAGCAGGATGGCGCAGGTGGTCGCTCCGGCATAGGACGAACCACGAATGATAATACGGGCGTAATACCATTAAATTTTGAACTTATCAACGAAGATGAGGATTGCAATAAATACTTGTTTACTAATTCGAATTCGATAGAAAATGTCTTGGTCTGCTTATGTTCCGGGCCACCTTTCTTCTTAGTATTATCCTGCTGGAATTCATTAGCTATTTTTGAAAATTCGTCTCTGGAATTTTCAATTTTCATCTTTGCTATATTAGGGATACAGAGCATTTCAAGGGAGTCGTTGTATACTCTGCATTTCACATACCGGTAAATAACGCCATTCATTTTCACCTCACCTTGCAGTCGTTTAAAATCCTTATTATTTTGGTAGTAGGGAAGATTTGTCGCCTGCTTGATACTG
>JANXYS010000167.1 GCA_025355935.1 Chitinophagales bacterium
GGCGTTTTCGGGACCAGCAATCCAAAAATGCCGCCCCTTACCACAGAACTATCGACAGGTAGATCTTTCCTAGTACTTAAATGTTTTACGGGTAACCGAAAGCTATTATTAAGAATTAACTGAAACATCTATGAAAAATCCGTCCTCTTTACTTCAGTTCCGTTTTTCAGAAAACTATTTCGACCGGAAATTTTCTTGTAAGATTCACTGCCTCCGCTATACCCTCAACGACCTTGCCGGGGGACTAGGGAAATCCAATTAAGATGCACCTCCAATATCACTTATGAAAAAACTTCTACCTCTAATTTTAATTTGTTTAACCTGCCTCGTTTCATCGGCCCAAATAACTGTCCCTGCGGTGAAAGCGAACTTTGGAGTGGATGGGGAACTAATCACTAATGTGTATAAAACTGCTACAAGCCTTGGTTCCGACGATTGGTATAGCAAAAATATCAAGGTCCCCGGTAAAGGCGTAATAGATACTACGGGCGCCGCGCAGATTGTAAGCAATTACACTACCCAACCTTCAACCCGCATGAGCTCCTTTTCACGGGCAATGAGTGTGGACCCTTATTCAGCCATCTCCGGCAGATTACTTCTTGATGCCGTTTTTCACCGCGACTTCCACGGAGATGATTCTACCGTGTTTGCGAGTGGCAGCAACAAGAATGGGATGAGCCCTGCAAATTGGACCTGCCCCGTTTCACAGGGTATTCCTGATAAAAATGATATACTTGACGCCTACACCCATGTTCGAAGAGATGGATTAAATGTTACAGATTCCCTTTGGATGTTCGGGGGCATATCTATCGAAAATACCACGGGAAGCAGGTATTTCGATTTTGAACTCTACCAAACCGACTTCAGTTTTAATCGCAGCACCTTGTCGTTCCAGGGTTATGGCCCAAGTGCAGGGCATACAGCCTGGACGTTTGACGCTACGGGAAAGATCGTGTCGCCGGGTGATATTATTTTCACTGCTGAGTACGGCGGCTCGGGGCTCAGCCTTATTGAAGCGAGAATATGGATTGACAAAAGTAAACTGCTCATCACACCCACCAACTTCCAGTGGGGAGGATCTTTCGACGGCGCCAGCGCAGGAGTTACCTACGGCTATGCTAATATACTTCCTAAAACAGCCGGCCAATTTTATACAGGAACGCAATCCGTTACAGATACCACATGGGCAGGACCGTTTTCACTTATCAGGGCAAACAATACCCTTATGAGCACCTATGACCACGACCAGTTCCTGGAATTTTCTGTAAATCTTACGAAACTTGGAATCGAGCCTTCGACTTTTTCGAATAACGCCTGTGGTTCCCCTTTCAGGCGCGTTTTTATTAAAACACGATCCTCTGCATCTTTTTCTGCCGAACTGAAAGATTTCGTTGCGCCATACCGGCTCTTTAACTATGCACCGGTAGACGCAGACACTTATTACACTTATTATTGCGGTAGTATGCCAGACTCGGTGCCAGTTAACGTAATTAATCCCCTCTCAACATCGCTTTATCAATGGTCAACTGGTAACGGGCAGATTGTGGGGTCAACAACAGGGCCGTCAATAATTGTTAATGCACCGGGTACGTACTACGTTACCCAGCAACTTCATTCGCAGTGCCCGGTATTTGCGCAGGATTCCGTACGAATTTTATACACGGCAACCTGTACGATCCTGGCGTTGAAAACACCGGTGCTTACCAGTGCTGGTCAGGGAGAAAAAGAAGGGTATCTTAAATGGCAGGTGAATAACAATGAGCTAATAACCCGATTCAAAATCGAAGTTAGCAGCGATAATAGAAACTTTACAGAACTCTCGGCAATAAATGCTACAGATATGTCAGGTGATGCCGGATATACTTACCGCTCAAAGAACGGACTTATAAATGGCTCATTCTACCGAATAAAAGTTACCGGCAAAACCGGCGAAACTGTTTACAGCAATACCTTGTTTTTCAGAACAAAAGCAGGATTCGGGAGTGAACCAATGTTGTTCCCAAACCCCGTAATTAACGAAGCCTGGATCTCCTATGATTCCCCCGTAAAACAATTGGTAACTGCCTCTGTTGCGGACGCGAGTGGGCGGCTTGTTAAGACCTTTGAACTTCCTGTCACCAGGGGGCCGAACCTCATCCCCGTATCCTTAGCAAATGCTGCTAACAAGCCAGGTATTTACCTGTTGAGATTACATACAAACAACCGGGATTACATTCAAAAATTTATCATCAAGCGTTAACATTAATCATCTTTGTACCATAAAGAGCTTAAATAAGAAAGGAGCCAACCTGGCTCCTTTCTTATTTAATAAATTGTTTTAATTAAGCTTCTGATTTTTTCTCTTTTTTCTTGGGTTCTTCTTTCAGCCTGAAATGAATTTTCTGGGCTTCTTTATCTAATTCAGCAATTAGTGTATCGCCTGCCTTTACGCTAGTATTAAGAATTTCTTCAGCTAAAGGATCTTCAAGATATTTCTGTATTGCCCTATGCAGCGGCCTCGCGCCAAACTGGCTGTCATATCCTTTATCGGCTATAAACTCTTTGGCTTCCGTAGAAAGTTCCATAGCGAATCCAAGATTGCTTAACCGCGTCATAACGCCTTTCATAAGTATATCGATGATTTCAAAAATGTTTTCGCGGCTTAGCGAATTAAAGATAACGACATCGTCTATCCTGTTTAAAAATTCCGGGCTAAAAGTACGCTTCAATGCTTTTTCAATAATCGCCTTATTGTTCTCATCTGAATTCTCCACCCTTGTTGCAGTCGCAAAGCCAACACCATCACCAAAGTCTTTTAATTGCCTTGCGCCAATGTTGGAGGTCATAATGATCATGGTATTCTTAAAGTCCACTCTTCTTCCCAGTCCACCCACATTCAACTGCAAGCCGGGGAAGCCGCCGTGCGAATCAATGGCCACGGCGGTGTTGCTGGGCAGCGCAAACCCGAAGGGATAAGAGGAACTGGTGGCCAGTGAGAACACCGGTTTCACTGCGCCTGTATTGAGGAACGTTGGGGCAGAGAGTGCCGGTGGATTGGCTGTGATGCGGTTCTCTTCGCCAAGCGGCATGGCATCGTGATAGAGTCCGATGCCGCCGCGGATACTCCACTTGTGGCTGCGGCCTGGGCTCCAGGCAAGGCCCACGCGCGGATCCATGCGCTTAGGCGAACGACTCAGCAGATGGTCCACCACTTTGTTAGTGGCGCTAGCTGCGCGCTGATCGAGGTTGCTGCCGGGAC
>JANXYS010000232.1 GCA_025355935.1 Chitinophagales bacterium
CTGTAAGAAATATTTGTCGAAGAACGACGATTGGCGGGATATGACGCAGGACATTTTTGCTGCTTTTTTTAAGGTGCTTCCGCGTTTAAAGGTTAAGGGTACGCCCGCAATATTAAAATATGTGAGCAACCTGTCGCGCAATCTATGTCTTCAACATGTGAAATGTAAACACAGCTTTACAGACTACGAGGAAACAGTGTATGCAGCCCCGGTTCAAGGTCAGGTAGAAATTGAGAGCTTACTACAAATAAAATTCATTGTGGAGCTAGTAGACGAACTGCCGGGAGTGATGCGAGTGATTTTCAACCTGGTGGTTTTTGACAGATGCCGCTTCCTGGAAATATCAAAAGCCCTGGGTATTCCGGAAATCACTTGCCGCTCCCATTTTTTTAGAGCCAGACAGATAATACAAAAATCGATCAACGAACATAACCGCAACATATGAAAGATAATGAGTACGATTTTAAAATGGAATGGCCCGATGAGTATAAAGACTGCGAGAACGTGCCGCCTGCTACACCCGAAGAAATGGAAGGTATTATGCGGGCTATTGCACCTGTACTTCGCCGGAATAGAATCATTCACAGAACCCGCCTGGCGGTAAAGTATGGTGGAACACTGTTGACAATAGGTTGCTGCCTTTTTATCGGCTCGAAGTTTTTCCAGACTTCACTAAATAGTCAACATCTCCCATCGAAAATAGCGCAGACATTGACAGTTCCCCCAACCCCAGCCCTTGCAGCGACAACCGTCATAACTCCGGCGAGTGCTGACAGACCTATGGTTAAGCGCCATCAAATAATGAGCAAAGAAATAAAAGTCATACAGCAGCCCGAGATAGTAAAAACTGGCAGCGGTAATCGCGGATTTTATGAAGTTGACCGGCAACCAAAAGAGGAGATTCACCTTAGTAAAGGAAGCAGCTTTGGCGCTGGTGAGCAAAATGGAGAATCGCCGGAGGAAGCAGTGGGTCTGACAAATAAGTGATCGGAAGGCTTTCGATTAATACAATTTTCATAGATTTTAATGATAACAATAATTATAAATAAATTAAACTTATTCTCATGCACAAATTATTAATTCTTCTTGCTGCCTTATGCCTTTACGGAAAAACGAACGCACAGGTAACCATGCCTGCAGATAAAAAGTTTTATAAGCATACCTATTACAAGCTGTTTGAGGGAGATACACTCCAGGTATCTCTCATAAAGTGGGAAGATCGAAAGTTGCTTCCACCACTCGACAGCATCGTAAAACCTTACATGCTCGATTATCATGCTCAGCTGGATAGCGGGAGAGTCGAAATAACCGCCCGCCGCGTAGAGTACCATGCTGATGAACGCAAAGCATTTGTATTTTTTGCGCCTGTGATTGTAAATGAGTATGACTTTAAAGACGGCCAGGTATTGACGGTGAAACAAGGCAGGGATACCGTCTCCATTACAGGAATACTGTCTAACGGTCGCCCATACCGGGTTCGGTTCTGGGTAATGTATATGAAGTCGATGCTGAAGTATCGTACGGGGCTTGATGCCATGATCATGCCCCGGAAGAAACTTGCTGCAGCAGGTAAGAAAGAGGAAGTTACCAAGTAACATGATATTGTAAACTACTAAGAAAGAAGACACGAAATTCCACAGGGGAAGTTGCTTACCCCTGTCTTCTTTTTACACATCCTAGTGCCCCCTGCAAGTCTTTGTTTCTCACAGAGAATCCTTTTCTGTTATTGTCCCATTAAACTATACATTATGGTCAGCTTAGGTATTGGAATAGAAGACAGCAGCGCATTTCAGCGTGTTTACAACAAATTTTTCGAAAGGTATGATGATGGTGGTGCGCCATCTAACATATCTGCCGAGCTAATGACAAAATACAAAGAGTACATCAACGACAGATTCGACTCCCATGGGTTTTGGTTTGCGCTCGCATTAGCGCAATGGGAAACGGGTTCACTTGACTCTTCTGTATTCAACAAGGTCGTAGAAATTATCGTGGGTAAAACCGATAAGGATTTGTGGCAATACCAGGATGGCTCAGTGAAGACACAAAGGAGAATTGCTTTGCGATCCTTCCTGAATAAAATTTCCAGGAAAAATCAACGAATCCGCAAACCGTATGTGCGGCCAAGCCGTTTCCATTA
>JANXYS010000255.1 GCA_025355935.1 Chitinophagales bacterium
CAAAAATGGGGTTAGCGTAACAGGAAATTTTGGTGGGGGTTTGAGCCTTGGCATTTTACGTGCTTACGAAATTGAAGTGGATGATGCGGATGGTCGCAAAGTCGTTACTTATCAATCGACCGATAGCAGTAAATTTTTAAATGCATACATGGATGCTTCGGCAACGGGCCCAACATTATTTAAAGGTTGGAGCAGTGTAAAATTAACGCCCGGCGCGTACCTGAAAACATCAGTTAGGTTTGATTATGGGAAATACAACGAGATGGTGAATGCTCTTGAAGTAGGGTTAACCGGAGAAATTTATAGCAAAAAGATTCCGCAAATGATTTACCAGAAGCAAAAGCAGTTTTTCTTTTCGGCATACGTGGCTCTGATGTTTGGAAAAAGAAAGTAATGAAGGAATAAACATTTAAGTATGAGTTGTAGTGATGTGACTGTTCAGGAAGAACAAAAAATTAAAAAGCCAAACTGGCTTCGAGTTAAGTTACCGATAGGAGAGGAATATAAACACGTTCGGGGACTGGTTGATACGCATAAGCTGCATACAATTTGTGAAAGTGGCAATTGCCCGAATATGGGAGAATGCTGGGGTGCAGGTACTGCAACTTTTATGATTCTTGGCAATATTTGCACGCGAAGCTGTCGTTTTTGTGCGGTAGCAACGGGTCGGCCTGAAGAAGTAGACTGGGACGAGCCTCAACGAGTGGCGGAGGCCATTAATCTTATGAAAGTGAAACACGCAGTGGTAACTTCTGTTGACCGGGACGAGCTGAAAGATGGTGGAAGTATTATATGGCAGAATACGATCCGGGCTATTAAGGCATTAAATCCAGATACTACATTAGAGACACTTATCCCGGACTTTAAAGCCGAAAAAGAAAATATACAAAGGATTATTGATGCTGCTCCCGAGGTTGTCAGTCATAATATTGAAACTACGGAACGACTCACGAAACAGGTTCGAATGCAGGCTAAATATTGGCAGAGCATGGAAACGCTGAAAATTTTAAAAGAAGGCGGCATGCGGACTAAGAGTGGCATCATGCTTGGCCTGGGCGAAAGTCGCGAGGAAGTAATTCAAACGCTGACTGATCTGAATAGCAGTGGAGTAGATGTGGTTACGATTGGGCAATACCTTCAGCCTACAAAGAAACATTTGGCAGTAGAAAGATTCATCCATCCCGATGAGTTTGCCGAATACCGTGAAATTGGTTATAATCTCGGATTGGACTACGTTGAAAGCGGTCCGCTCGTTCGATCTTCTTATCATAGTGAGAAGCACGTAATCAAAAACTGGGGTAAAAATAAGTGGCAGGAAGAGAAGGCATTACTAGCGGCACAGGTTTTGCTGAATAAATAATATCATCCATTTTTGCGGATGCCCAATGATTCACCCTCTTTGTTTTTTGATTATTACAACTGGCAATTATTACCGAAAAGCCTGTCATAAAACGTCAATTATTACAAAAATAACTGATTGACCTCCAATAACTCTCAACGGTAAAAATCTTGTAATAATGCTCTTCCTTACAAAATTTTATTACGACGCAATTATTGCAGAGCTTTTTCAAGTCTTTTTTCGAAGTTTTTATCTTAATTATAAGCTAAGATCGTAGAAATATAAAAAAGCACAGATTATTCTTCAAGAGAAGTGGTGACTTTTTAGTAGGTGTCAACCTTTAAAGGTTGACACCTACTTGTTGGAGTCCAAATCAATATTGATGTTCTGCCGGTACATCCCATATCAGAGCACTTGCTCCAACAATCGCCGCATCGGCTTCCTGTAGTTCGCTAAAGAGTAATTTCACTTTATTTTGAAAAATAGGAAGCAGGTTTGCTTCCATATGCTTCCTGGTGGGGTTGAGGATCAGACTGCCGGCTTTAGTTAACCCGCCAAACAAAACGATGGCTTCGGGCGAAGAAAACATTATAAAGTTAGCAAGTGACTCGCCCAGTATCTGCCCCGTAAATTCAAAAATATTGTTTGCGATCGTATCTCCTTGCATCGCACATTCATACACTGAATGGCTGGTTAATTCGTTCAGGCTGTAATTCCTCAATAAGCTCTCCTTTTCCGGGTGCTCAGTAAGCATTTCAATGGCAGTTTCGCGAACCCCGGTCGCTGAAGCATACGCTTCAAGGCTTCCGCGCATACCGGTGCTCTTATGCATTCTTCCGCCCGGGCGAATAATAGTATGCCCGAGTTCTCCGGCAAAGCCATCATGACCTAAGACTATTTTACCGTCAATTACAATCCCGCTACCTACGCCGGTGCCGAGCGTGATGGTAATAAAATGTTTAATTTTTTTGGTACAACCATACATCATTTCACCTACAGCCGCCGCATTTGCATCGTTGGTAAGTTTGGTAGGAAGTCCGAATTTTTTTTCAATCAGGTCAGCAATGGGAATAATGCCTTTCCATTTAAGGTTTGGGGCATATTCGATTGTTCCTGTATAAAAATTACCATTTGGTGCGCCCATGCCTATGCCGGCACACTGCTCTACACCGCCCATTTTTGTTATCATGGGCATTAGTTTCGCGTACAGATCGTCGATGAAATCTTCTACTACTTCGTGGGCATTACTTGGTATTCTGTCCTGCTCAATAATATTTCCTTCACGATCTACAATCCCAAATTTGGTAGTGGTACCTCCAATGTCTATTCCGACAGCGTATTGCTTTTGTTGTTCCATCAAACAATATTTTTTTAAAAGAAAATAAGGGACCTGCAAAACAGATCCCTGTATAAGGTTTCATTAATGTCCTGTTGCATTGTCAGTAATGTCGTAGTCGATGCCTTGTTTTCCCAATATCTTCTTCACTATAAATGCAAAGAAGGCTAGGTATGCAAAACACATGGCCGCAACCCAGTAAGAATGGTGAATGCCTGAGCCATCGATGGGCGAATTTGCCTGCAAAAAATCTGCAAGTTTTCCCTGTATTGGCGGAATAATTCCCCCGCCAAGAATCATCATAATAAGAAAAGCCGAACCCTGACTGGTGTATTTCCCTAAACCTGCAACAGATAAACTAAAAATACTAGGCCACATGATAGAGCAACAAAGTCCGCCGCTTAAAAATGCATACACTGCAACAATACCGGTTGTCTGAGTTCCTATAACCATACCGGTTACTCCGAGCAAGCTGAAGATAAGTAATGTGCGGGCCGGTTTATTCTGGGTTATATAAAAAGCCATAATTTGTATAATAACGCAAACCACGTAATAATAAAGAGGCTTCATATCATAACCGAATGCACTATTAACAAGAAGGATGATTACAAAAGCGATAAACGGAACGATTAGCTGAAGCATTACTGTCGTACTTTTCTTAAGGTTAAAGGCACTCACGGCAAATGCCCAGCGGCCAATCATGAGGCTTCCCCAGTACATGGCGATGTAGGGTGTCGCTTCCGAAGCCTGGAAACCGCCAAAATCTTTATGTCTTAATAGCTCGCCGAGGTTACTACCAACCGAAACTTCCACACCAACGTAAACGAAGATGGCCAGCATACCTAACACAAGTTGCGGATATTTCATCGCACCCCAGCCATCATTATTTTTACGGGCACGAACATTTGAAATTAATAATCCAAAGACCACAACAGCCAATGCACCAAAAAGCCATTTCAACCTGAATGATTCCATTGCGTGTTTTTCAACATCACTAAGTGTAGTCATATCAGTTTTATAGCTGTTAAATACAGGAACAAAACAAATAATCAGCAGTCCTGTCATTATGAGTAAAGAGTACAAGGCCTTACCTGCCTTTTCAGTTGGCTCTTCAAGAACACCTGCAGGTACCTTTTTTGAAAAATAGAATAGTGCAGCAGCAGCGATAAACAAACAGCCAACCCCTGTATAAAGCATAATAACTTTTCCAAGGCTGAGAGAAGCGATCTGGTCGTCAGTAATGGCGGCAGTAGTTCCAAACAATGCCAGAGAGATAACCAGCGGACCGATGGTGGTTCCAAATGAGTTGATAGCACCACCTAAAGTAACCCGGCTTGTTCCTGTTGCAGGATCACCGAGGGTGATAGCGAAGGGCTGAGCTGCGGTTTGCTGGAGAGAAAATCCTAATGCTACGATAAATAATCCGGCAAGCATACCTGCAAACGTATTGGCATTTACCGCGATGATCATTGCGGCCGCACCTAATGCTGAAAACAATAACCCGTATACGATACTTCGTTTATAACCCCACTTTCCAACCAGGTCCTTACCGCCAAAAGCACCATATGCAAAGAGGATGAGTGCTCCAATGTAATACGCCGTATAGAAAGCAAAGTCGATTAACTGGCTCTGAAATTGATCTAACTTAAAATAATGTTTGCAAAAAGGAATGAAGACACTGTTACCAGCCGCAATAAATCCCCAGAAGAAGAATACGGTAACCAGGGTTCCAAGTGCCCCGTAGTTCGTGGGCACCCCCGTATGTTTTACATTAACATTAGAAGTGTTGGATTGTGCTATCGCCATAGTTTAAGTTTTGAGGTTTGAAAGTATAATTTTTTAACCAACTTAAAAAATATTAGAACTCATAATTTGCTGGTAACGAAAACCTTCTTAATTTGTACACAACTATATACCATGGAAATAATACACGTAAGTGCCGAATGTTATCCAATGGCTAAAGCTGGTGGACTTGCCGATGTTGTTGGGGCCTTACCCAAATATCAAAATGAACTGGGACATATCG
>JANXYS010000259.1 GCA_025355935.1 Chitinophagales bacterium
CAGTTCCTCAGTATTCTGTACAATCACTTCGAAATCAATTTCTGCCCACTCAAGCAATTGGCTGCGACGCGGAGATTGAGAGGCAAGAATAATTTTATTCATAGGTGAGTTAAAAAAAGTAGATTAATAAAAAGCAAAGAACGCCATCGTTAATATCCCAGTAAGCATAATGAATTTTACGAGGCCACTTAGGCGATAATAGTCATTAGAAGTTATTGCATCTCGTAATTTTTTTAGAAGATATACCAAGGGTAAAATGATGAGCAGGATGGAGTAAAGCACTACGGTCCACCACCCCGACTGCCAGGCATATAACTGGACAATTATCAGGAGGGCAATACACACTATCAACCAAACCGCCACAAAAACCTTGCTGGCCGGGACTCCCCAGGTTATAGGCATTGTTTTGCAGTTATAACGCACATCACCTTCCATATCCTCAAGATCTTTAATAACTTCCCGCACCAGCGAAACTACGAATGCAAACCCCGCGTACATAACTGTCAATTTAAAAAATCGTTTTGCGTCAAACGGAAGTATAATATTCACCCATATCCCAAATTTTGCCCCTGCAAAAAAGTAAACCACCACTATAACCCATGCTGTGAGGGCGGCGATAATTATGTTGCCGGATAAGGTCATTTTTTTAAAAGTCGTTGAATAAAACCACAAAAGCAACACACAAAAAAAGTTAGCGAGCACAATAATCCAGCTTCCCGTTTTCCAACTGACAACGAAGCTTAAAAATATTCCCGCACCAGAAAGCACAAGATGCCATATGATTGCCCACCTGCGCCTTATAATACGATCGACAACTACTTTAGCAGGTCGGTTGACTGCATCAATCTGCAGATCAAAGTAGTCATTTATGATGTACCCGGCAGCGGCTATAAGTGTTGAGGAGCAAACAAGAAGAATAAACAGGAGATGGCGTGGAAAATATTCATCGGGATTAACAAGAGGATTAAAAACGCAATAATAAAACAGGTATTGGGTAAGAGTAATAAATAAGAGGTTGCGCCAGCGGATAAGTTGAAAAAATGCGGCTATTAATTTCATGCGAATGAGTAACAGGATTAAGTTGTATTATTTTGTCCAGGTACTAAATGAATGCAGTAAAGGTATTATCATTCCAGTGATTATTAAGTAGCAATACTTTTTCGATAATTTCTCTAACACAACCCTCGCTGCCATTCAAAAACGAAATGTAATGCGAAACATTTTTTACTTCTGTTGCGGCATCTGCGGGGCAACAAGCCAGCCCTGCGAGTTTCATTGGGGCGACATCAGGAACATCATCCCCCATATACAACACTTCTGTATTTTTAAACTCATTTTCCGATAGGAACTTTTCGAGCAGACCTTTCTTATCAGCTACACCCATATGGACAGATGTAATGCCCAGCTTATTTAATCTCTTCCTCACAGCCTCAGAAGTTCCCCCGGAAATTACAAGTATTGAGTAACCTTTTTTGATAGCTAACTGTAAAGCGTATCCGTCTTTAATATTCATAGTCCGGGCCATCTGACCGTCATCGAGCAAAACCAGGGTTCCATTAGTGAGAACCCCATCTACATCCAGGACAAATAAACGAATTCTTTTGAAATCAGCTAAAATGTTCATGCCTCGGTTTTGAAGTTATTTCTTTTGGGCATCGCGCCATTCGTACACCCAAGTACTCTGGATCATTTCCAGATGACCTTCAGTGCTTTCCTCAGGTTTGCCGGCAAAATGCGGAAGTTCAAGTACCCATTTATGAAGATCAGTAAACCTTAAGCGGTAAATCCTGCCTTCATTAAAATCATCGCCAAATTTTTCGTATAATTTGATCGCGATATCTTCGTAATCATTCCAATGGATCGGGGGTTCGAATGTCATAATATTAGGTGAAATTTAAAGCCTGGGATGAAAAATAGGGACGTTTTTATTAATAATTGTGACCTGCACGTTATGCGGAATGATATGCATAATACAAACTAATTCTTCTATTCTCCGAGAAACTGCGACTGGTCAGGGAGGGTGACTTCCACATTGCCACTTCCGTCCAGT
>JANXYS010000269.1 GCA_025355935.1 Chitinophagales bacterium
ATCATCGCTTTTAAAAGCATAAGCAGGATGTTGGAATTTCGTTTGGTTTTTTTAGGATTTAAAAGATCTTAGTATTAATGTTTAAAAGTAGAAGTTGACTGATACTGGATTTTGGTTTTTCGTAATTGGATATTGAAATCGGTGGTTTGTCTGGATTTTTGGATAAAGATTGATATTTAACTATCAATCAACTTCTGGTACAAAGATGCATTCGTTTACAACCCTGAACAAGAGCGTTATTGCTCTATTTCATACGTGACGTAATTACTTGCGGGCAGGTAGTTTGACTGCATTTGCCTACGTTTATACACGCGCACCGGCAACGTATTTTTACCTGCCGGATACTGGGGTTCCTTAAAAAAAGAAATGCTGCATTCCAATAGAATGCAGCATGGACTATATTTTTAGACTTCTTTTTAAATACGTAAACTTACTTAGCAAGACTTTGAATAATATCATATTTAGTTACGATATGGTAAAATCCACTCTCATCTTTGCTGAGAACCGCGCCATTCTCGCGGTTAATAAAGCCGCTTAGTCTTTCAACCGGTGTGTCGAACGATACCTCAGGATAGGCTCTCTCCATTACCGTAGCAACGATCTCCGTTTTTACATCGGCGTTATTAAGTATCTTATTAAACAAACCGTTCTCAGATATGGCCCCGACATTAGTGTCCCCATCAAAAACAGGAATATTTTCAATATCAAATTTCTTCATGAGATTGATGGCATCCAATACAGTGTCTGATGGTTTAATACTCATTGTCTTTTGTGAACCCCTTCCGCTTATGAGATCCTTAAAAGTTTTTACTTCCAGGAAACCTCGCTCCATCATCCATTCATCATTGTACACTTTTCCCACATACCTGCTTCCATGATCATGAAATATAAGTACCACCACGTCATCTTTTTTAAGCTGGCCTTTCAACTGTAACATGCCTTGCAGACAGCTACCAGCGCTATACCCACAGAACAGTCCTTCCTCCTTTGCTATTCTGCGTGCCATTACGGCGCCGTCTTTATCGGTAACTTTGGTAAATTCATCGATGACACTCATATCATAATTATCCGGGACAAAATCTTCTCCGAAGCCTTCACTGATATATGGATAGACTTCCTTTTGATCCAGTTCCCCGGTTTCAAAATATTTTTTTAAAAGAGAACCATAGCTGTCAATTGCCCACACTTTTATGTTGGGATTTTTTTCCTTCAGATATTTTCCTGTACCTACTATCGTGCCCCCCGTGCCCGTCGCTACTACCAGGTGTGTAACCCGGCCTTCTGTTTGTTCCCAGATCTCGGGACCAGTTTGTTCGTAGTGGGCCTGGCGATTTGCCAGGTTATCATATTGATTTACATACCAGCTATTCGGCACTTCCGTTGCCAGCCGTTTAGAAACCGAATAATAAGAGCGGGGATCTTCCGGTTCCACATTAGTCGGGCAAACAATTACCTCCGCACCAACTGCTTTTAAAATATCAGCCTTCTCTTTGGATTGTTTGTCGGTAGTGGTAAATATGCATTTATATCCTTTGACACACGCTGCAAGTGCTAGTCCCATGCCAGTATTGCCACTTGTACCTTCAATGATAGTTCCTCCCGGTTTAATCTTTCCTTCGGCCTCAGCTACTTCGAGCATCTTTAACGCCATCCGATCTTTAATGGAATTCCCAGGATTAAAATATTCAACTTTTGCCAGTACAGTGCAGGGAAGGTCCCTGGTAATTTTATTCAATTTTATGAGCGGGGTATTCCCGATGGTTTCCAATACATTGTTTAGCCACATAGTAATATTCTTTTGGCGCAAAGGTACTTAAATCTCTTCGCCGTATCGAAGCACCATCGTTATATCTTATAGAACAATTACTACAAAAAAGAATACCAGGTACTACAAATGGAGTATAAGGGAACAATTAAATTTGCATTAGAAATCAACCATCCTTTAGAATAATCACCATCCAATAGCTTTCAATATCCATGTACAAAAGCCTTTTCAAGGTTTAATATAGTTGTTTCCTAAACACGTTTAAATATAAATGCCTCTTAATAAGAGGCATTTATATTTAGCGAAAACCATTATCATTTAGACAGCACTTCCAAAGCTTTTTTCACGTTAGCATCATCACTATTTAATGTTTCATAATAGCCTTCAGTGCGGAACAATTGGCGCGCCACCGACAACTTTAAAGAATTCGTAAGAAAGCTTTTTTCCTTTGCATCGAGGTTTTTAAGATTAATTGAATCATGGGCAGCCATCGTCTCAAAAATGCTCCAGCTTTCATCACTTACAGCAAACGTTTTAACAAATTGATCAGGTGTTTTGAAAATACTCAGAAGGTTCGGATTTTTTATGAAGTACCTGTAGCCATAGTCATTCAGCAAACCCTTATTGATAAGCTTCGCAGTTAGAATTTTTAAAGATGAAGTATCAGCCGCTACGAAAAAATCAGGTGAAATACCTCCGCCGCCAAAAATCTTTTTACCATGCATGGTTTTGAAAATCTTGGTGGTATCATTCTTTACAGAATCGGCATTTACCATCTCACCATCTAGATATCGTATATAGATATCATTATAGTAGGCTTTGCCGCCGCGTGCATAAGACCGTTGAATACTGCGGCCTACAGGCGTGTAATACCGCGAGATCGTTAATCGTAAAGCACTATTGTCGCTTAAGGTAAACTGGTCTTGTACCAGGCCTTTCCCGAAAGTTCGCCTGCCAATAATAGTGGCACGGTCCCAATCCTGCAATGCTCCCATAAGGATCTCGCTGGCACTGGCAGTGCCTTCATTTGCAAGTACCACCAATTCTCCTTTTTCAAACTGCCCTTCGCGCCTGCAGCGGTATTCCTTTTTCGGAGTGTGCTTGCCTTCGGTATAGGTAATCAATTTATCGTCAGATAGAAATTCATCAGCTATTTCAACAGCCTCTTCCAAAACGCCGCCACCATTGTCGCGCAGGTCGAGGATGAGCTTCTGCATCTGCTGTTTTTTTAGGCTTTCAAGGCTTACCATAAATTCCCGGTAAGTTTGGCTACTGAATCGGTTGAGTCTTATATACCCTACGTTTTTGCTGATTATATAAGCCGCATCAATACTGGTAATGGGAATTGAGCCGCGCTTAACCATTATAGTCTTCCCTGCACTGCCGCGCAATATAACGAGACGAATTTCGCTGCTCAACGGGCCGCGGAGTATTTTCCTGATTCTTTCAATTTCTAATTTTTTACCACTTATCAGGCTGTCGCCAGCCTGCAGAACTTTATCGCCGGTTTGCAGGCCTGCAAGAGCAGCCGGACCATCTTTTAAAACATTTACAACGTGGAGCGTATCATCAAGCAAATTGAATTCAATACCAATCCCAAAAAAGGTTCCATTGATATCATCGTTCACCCTCTCGAGCTGGGAGGCAGGTATAAACGTTGAGTGTGGATCGAGCTGGGCAAGTATTGTCTGTATACCCGAATCTGCTATTTTATTCATATTCACGTCATCAACGTACCTGTTCTGAATAATGTCCATGATCTCCTGCATCGGGCGCCGTTTTTCAACGTAGAAAAAACTCTTTCCTGGCAAGCCATCGCGCATCTTATATCCAAGGAACATACCGGCAATCATTGTAATGCTAAATAAAAGAGGTAACCAAATCTGTAATTTCTTTTTATTCTCTGTCATATTAATCTGTTACCCTGCATGCTGTTATATTCGGGCATGCGGCAAAGTTAATTTTTTTTGCTTCAACTAATTTTTCAAGGATTTTCCAGTGAAAGTTTTACCTTTCTTACTCAAATGAAAACCAGGGTATGAGCGTAATATTAATTGCAGACAGCGGGTCATCTAAAACCCAATGGTGCCTGCTTGATGGGAATAAAAAGAAGAATTTAAGCACGCTTGGATTAAGTCCTTACTTTTTATCTGGCCCCCAGATAACGGAAATACTTGATAAAGACCTGCTTCCTAAAATCAAGAATAACCTGCCCGATGAAGTTTATTTTTACGGCACAGGTTGCAGCAATGCCGGAAATGCGAAGTTGGTTGGGCAATCAATCAAATCGGTGTTTCCTTCTGCTACTGTTAATGTAGATCATGACCTTACAGGCGCTGCCAGGGCTCTATGCGGGCATGAACGGGGAATTGCATGCATCCTCGGTACGGGCGCAAACTCATGTTTTTACAATGGAAAAAAAATTGTGAAAAATAGTCCTGGCCTCGGATATGTACTGGGCGATGAAGGAAGTGGTGCTTACCTGGGAAAGAAAGTGGTTCAATATTATCTCTATAATACTTTCGATCCGGATATAATGGATCGATTCAATATTAAATTCAACACAACTCCGGCTGAAATTCTTGATTCTGTTTACAAAAAACCATTGCCCAATAAATACCTTGCCAGTTTTGCTATGTTTCTTGCAGAGAATCGCGGCCACTTTATGATAGAAAATATTCTTGAGGATGGGTTCAACGATTTTTTCTTTAATCACATTTACAAATACCGCGAAAGCTGGTCACTTCCTATAAATTTCACCGGGAGCATTGCCTACGGCTTTAGGGATGTTCTCAAAGACCTCTGTAGCTCTTACGAATTACAATTAGGGAAAGTCATTAAACATCCTATGGATGGACTTATTCAATTTCATCAGCAAAAGTAGGTGTGCACTTATGCATTTTGAAAAAATCACCGAGGCAGATTCCGACTATCATCACCTGGACAAAATGCCGGTTGAAGAATTATTGAACAATATTAACCGTGAAGATGAGAGAGTGCCCGGGATTATAAAGCACATTATTCCTTACATCACGATCCTGGTTAATGCTATTGTTGACAAAATGCTCGCAGGTGGGCGGTTATTTTACATAGGTGCAGGTACCAGCGGCCGATTAGGCATAGTTGATGCGAGCGAATGCCCACCGACTTACGGTGTGCCTTACGGACTGGTAATCGGCATTATCGCGGGGGGCTACAAAGCAATAACGGAAGCGGTAGAATTTGCCGAAGATGACACAGAGCAAGGCTGGCTAGATTTGAAGGAACACAATGTAAACAGCCTGGATGTTGTAATAGGAATAGCTGCGAGCGGCACCACACCTTATGTTATTGGCGCGCTTGAAAAATGCAAAGCCCACAATATTGTTACCGGGAGCATTTGCTGTAATCCAGGCGCGCCATTAAGTGCTGCAGCAGATTTTGCAGTTGAAGTAGTAGTGGGACCTGAATTTGTAACCGGCAGCACCCGGATGAAAAGTGGAACGGCGCAGAAACTTGTTCTCAACATGATCTCCACCGCAGTGATGATACGGCTCGGTAGAGTAGAGGACAATAAAATGGTGAATATGCAGCTTACCAATGATAAGCTGGTAGATCGGGGAGTAAAGATGTTGATGGAAAACCTCGGGATAAACGACTATGAGGCCGCAAAGGTTCTGCTTTTGCAACATGGAACTGTCAAAAAAGCCACAGAAAATTACCACCTATAAAAAAAGCTTTGAGGCGTTAAAAGAAAGTGGTAAATTAGAATAAACTTTAGTCAACCTTAAAAATGCTCTTATGAAAATGAAACTTCTACTCACGTCTTCGCTTATTATAACTGCATTAGCAGCTACGGCCCAACAATCGAACAAAGCCTGGGCCATTACCGGAGACGGCAATAAAGACTTTATGTGGATGAACGTGCGGCAGGTTAACCTGTCGACCGGAACTATTGAAAAGACCATTTTCGAAAGGAGCAAAACGAAATTTACAATAACCGACGCTGTAAGCAAAAAGACGGTTGATCAAACTGCCTTTGCCGACAATAATATTTTTAATGCCTCTGCATATCCCACCGGTACTATGGTGGCGGGGGCTGCATACGACAAACGGTCAAACAGGCTTTATTTCATTCCGATGCGAATGGGCGAGTTGAGATGGATAGATCTCGACAGCAGGTCTCAATCGATTAAGTTTTATGCTATGAGCAGCCCCGAATTAAAGGTTTCAACAACTGCCGTGGATGAGGCCGATCATATAACGCGAATGGTAATTGCGGCTGATGGTAACGGTTATGCAGTATCAAACGACGGAAACAGTTTTATAAAATTTACCACTGCTAAAAAGCCGGTCATTTCAAATCTTGGCAACCTGATCGATGATGAGAAAAACAACGGGCTTTCAATTCACAATAAATGCAGCAGCTGGGGTGGGGACATGGTTGCGGATGCTTTTGGAAAATTGTATATTATATCAGCCACGCACAATGTATTCGACGTTGATATAAAAAGCAGGATAGCAACATTCCGCTGAACTATCTCCGGCCTTCCGGCTAACTACACAACTAACGGCGCGGCCGTTGATGCTGATGGAAATATTGTAGTGAGCAGTGCAAACGCTTTCGAAGGATACTTCAGGCTGAAGTTGTCTGACCTTGCCGCTACCAAAATAGCGGGTTCCGATATAGTGTACAATGCCTCCGACCTGGCAAATGGCAACCTGCTCCTGCAAAAGGAATCGGATGAGGCCGCTAGCTTTGCGCCGGTCACAAAGATGCCTGTAATGGCCGAAATCAACTCTGACAGTAGGATTTATCCGAATCCGGTAACTACCGCCTCTTTTAAGGTATTGTTTGATGGCAAAACCGAAGGCGCACACACTATTATTGTAACCGACATTGCGGGGCGCGGAATACTATCAAAAAAAACGAACTTGGTTAAAGGGCAGCAGACTGAAACAGTAACACTTACCCGTAAGCCGACAAAAGGAACCTACATGGTGAAGGTTTTAAATGATAAGCAACAGCTAGTGATGACGGAGAAGTTGATCATCCAGTAAATATATTTTAGATAATAAATAGGAGGCTGCCGTTTTGGGTAAGCCTCTTTTTTATTATGGGCCTTTACCAGCCAGATCAAAAAAATTATCATCGTATTTAGAAGTTTTTGCTTCAATTTTGTAAAAAGAATTTTAATGCAGGATATTGAACCCTATTATAACTGGCGCCACATGTATGCAGCTGAAGAAGACAGGCGTTCACCTTTTTATGGTCGCATTTACAGTGAATTTGAATATTCGCAAACTTTATATAACTTTTACATTCACCCGCAGTGGGATGAATTTGGATCGAAAACGCTTTATATGAAGATCCTCTTTGCGGATTACGACCAGCAGTATGCCATAATAGAGTTACTAGGTGAATGGAATGATGCCATTGAAAATGACATAATGACTTTACGGCGCGAAGTCACTGATGAGTTGAATTTACGCGGGATTCATAAATTTATCATTATCGCCGAAAATGTATTAAACTTTCATAGCAGCGATGATAGCTATTACGAGGAATGGTGTGAGCAACTGGAGGAAGACCGGGGATGGATAGTAATATTAAATATGCCTGAGCAAAGCAGGTATGATTTTAAAAAGGCCCGGCTAACCAATTATGTTGAACTCATGGAGCTTCCACAATGGAGAACTCTTAAACCAGAATTTATTTTTAATATTGTGGAAAGCGAAATGTTACTTCGTCTAAATTGAAAAGGAATTAAGGCACCATTTAAGGTAACGACAACGTTGAAAATACATAAAGAAAAGAAATGTTTTACAGTTTAGTGCCGTATTTTTGCGCCACCAAATTACTTTCTAACAATTTCCCTTTTATGACCTGGAAACAATTTTTCACTACTTCACTCGGTAAGAAGTATGTAATGGCCTTCACCGGAATTTTTCTGATTACTTTTTTGATTGTCCACGCCGGGATTAATTCCTGCATTTTTTTAAATGACAATGGAGCAACCTACAATACGGTTGCTCATTTTATGAGTCACAACTGGATCGTGCGTTTCCTTGAACTGGGTTTATTTGCAGGGTTAATACTTCACATTATCCAGGGGCTAGTGCTTTGGCGTCAGAATGTTGCGGCCCGACCAGTTCGTTATTACAGTAATAAGCCTGAAAAAAATAGTACCTGGTACAGCCGTTCAATGGGAATACTTGGATCATTGTTGCTTATTTTCCTGGTAGTTCATCTTTCCCAGTTTTACGTAGGCACCAAGGTTGCCCTTTATGGCGAGGGGGACGCTCCCCACAATTTGTACGATGAGATGAAGGCGGTTTTTAGTAACTGGTGGATTGTAGCCATTTATGTAGCTGGAGTTGTTTCTTTATTCTGGCA
>JANXYS010000283.1 GCA_025355935.1 Chitinophagales bacterium
CATGCGTATCGATCTTGAAAAAGTACCTACCCGCCAACAAAATATGAAGGCCTGGGAATTACTATTAAGTGAAAGCCAGGAGAGAATGTTAATGGTTGTAACCCGGGGTGAAGAGCAAAAAGTTATAGACGTTTTTGAAAAATGGGATCTTCCCTGCAGCCGTATTGGTGAAGTTACCGATGACGGCCTTTTACATTTTTACATGAATGGAATTGAGGAGGCTGTATTGCCTGCTGAAGAACTGGTGCTCGGTGGCGGCGCACCACAATACACAAGGAGTATTTCGAGACCTACCTATCTTGAAAAAATTGAAAGCTTTAATTTATCAGATTACGCAGAACCATCAAATTTAAAAAGTATTGCTGAAAAACTTGTTTGTCTCCCTAACATTGCCAGTAAAAGATGGATATATGAGCAATACGATAGTATGGTTGGCGCTGGTACGGTGAGTACCAATGCGCCGAGTGATGCTGCAATTGTTTTAGCGAAGCCGACAAATAAAGCGCTTGCACTAACGACTGACTGTAACAGCAGGTATGTATATGCGGACCCCTGCAAGGGAGCAATGATAGCCGTCGCTGAGGCTGCACGAAATATTGTATGCAGTGGAGCGAAACCTTTAGGCGTTACTAACTGCCTTAATTTTGGGAATCCTTATGATCCGGAAGTATACTGGCAATTCTCCAATGCAATCCGGGGAATGGGAGAAGCATGTTTAAAATTCAATACACCCGTAACCGGGGGAAATGTCAGCTTTTATAATCAGTCGCCTGACGGGCCGGTATACCCAACGCCAACTATCGGGATGGTAGGTCTTTTAGATAATGTTGACGACAAGATGACAATGGATTTTAAAAAGGCGGGGGATCTTATTTACCTCATTGGGGAAAGTCGCAATGACATTGGCTCATCAGAATACATCCATAAAATATTAAACGAAGAATTCAGTCCGTGTCCGCATTTCAACCTGGACGAGGAATTTGCCCTGCATCAAACTGTACTAACCGTTATCGGATCAGGAATGATACAAAGTGCACATGATGTAAGTGAAGGAGGTTTATTCATTACCATTCTTGAAAGTTGCTTTAACAATGATTTGGGTTTCGATGCAGGAATGGGGATTTCTGACCTTCGCAAAGACGCATTTTGGTTCGGTGAGGCCCAGAGCAGGGTAGTAGTGTCGATAACACCAGAAAAAGAAGGCGATTTCCTTTTAAAACTTCAGGAATCTGCGGCCTGTTTTTCACTTCTGGGAAAAGTAACTGAAGGCAATATTAGTGTGGATAATGATAAATGGGGAGTAATAGGCTATTGGAAAGAAAAATATGATAACGCTATCGGAGATCTTTTGAAAACACAAGCTAGTGGCGAAGCACTGAGCGGTATGTAAGCACTGAATGGTTTAAAATTTATAACACTTTTGAATCTATAAATATGAGCAGGAAAGTTACGATCATCGGAGGTGGAAATCTCGGGTCCGCAATTGCGGAAGGACTTTTAAAAAGTAATTTTTGTGCGCCCGGTGACATAACGGTAACTAAAAGAAACCTGTCAACCCTCAGTTATTTAAAAGAAAAATCTGTAAACATTACTGCCGATAATAACGCAGCTATTAAAGATGCTTCATTAATTATACTCGCTATAAAGCCCTTCCAGGTGAGCGAAGTTTTAAATGGATTTAAAGACTCCATCACCGACAAACAAATTCTTGTTTCAGTGGTTACGGGAGTTTCAATTCATGATATCGAGAACATCCTCGGAAAACAGATTGCTGTTTGCAGGGCTATGCCAAACACCGCCATTGCAATACAGGAAAGTATGACCTGCCTCGGTTTCAGTAATGCGGGGGCGGAAGAAATTGAATATGTATCAAGCTTATTTAGTGTATTAGGTAAAGTAACAGTAATAGATGAAAAACTAATGGATGCCGCAACGGTGCTTGGTGCCTGCGGAACTGCTTACGCGATGCGTTATATCAGGGCAAACATACAGGGCGGAATTGAAATTGGCTTCGATGCAAAAACAGCTAATCTTATTGCTGCACAAACTGTTAAAGGCGCCGCAGAATTACTACTCCAGAATGGTACTCACCCGGAACAGGAAATAGATAAAGTAACTACCCCGAAAGGTTGCACCATTGCAGGTCTAAATGAGATGGAGCACCAGGGATTTAGCTCTTCTTTAATTAAAGGAATCGCTACAAGCTACAATAAAATCGTTAAAGGTTAAATGAAGGGTCCGTGTAGACGTATTACTACGCAGTGCAATGTAGTGCTACATTTTAACTCTCAATTTTTGCTAAAATGCATTTCTGATTTTATCCTCCCAATTATTCCTTTTATCTTTGAATGACCTCCAAGATAAATTCCATACACTTTAAGGTCATTTTTATAACAGGCAAGCATTTGTTTGCCGGTAAACAATTCATTATGGCTAAGTATATATTTGTTACAGGCGGCGTTACTTCGTCTTTAGGTAAAGGGATCATTGCCGCGTCACTCGCTAAATTATTACAGAGCCGGGGTTTAAAAGTTACCATTCAGAAATTTGATCCATATATTAATGTCGATCCGGGAACTCTTAATCCGTATGAACATGGTGAATGTTTTGTAACCGACGATGGTGCTGAAACTGATCTGGACCTTGGTCATTATGAGCGGTTTTTAAACATTCCAACCTCGCAGGCTAACAATGTAACAACAGGACGAATTTATCAAACAGTAATAAACCGGGAACGCGAAGGTGAATACCTGGGTAAAACCGTACAAGTTGTTCCGCATATAACGGATGAGATAAAACGCAGAATGCTTTTACTTGGCCAGGATGGCACGTATGATATAGTGATAACAGAAATAGGTGGCACTGTTGGTGATATTGAAAGTCTTCCGTTTGTGGAGGCCGTTCGTCAGATTCAATGGGAGCTTCCCGAGGAAGATTGCATGGTTGTACATCTTACCTTAATTCCGTATCTCAAAGCAGCACAGGAACTTAAAACTAAGCCCACCCAGCATAGTGTAAGAATGCTTAGCCAGGAGGGTGTTCACCCTGATGTAATTGTATGCCGAACCGAGCACCCGTTAAACGATGAACTCAAACGCAAGGTGGCCCTCTTTTGTAATGTAAAGCCTAATGCAGTTATCGAGGCCATGGATGCTTCTACGATTTACCAGGTTCCTTTAACGATGCTTGCCGAGGGGTTAGATATAATTGTACTGAAACAATTGCACATTAATGGATATTCAGCACCTGATCTTGCTAAATGGCGTGGTTTTTTAAGTAAACTTAACTCTCCTAAAACTAAGATTAAGATTGGTTTAATAGGGAAGTACATTGAGCTTCAGGATGCGTACAAATCAATTCTTGAATCATTCATTCATGCAGGTGCTATGAATCAATGTAAAGTTCAGATTGTGAATGTGCACAGCGAATTTATACATGAAGATAATGTAGCTGAAAAATTTAAAGAGCTTGATGGTTTATTGGTTGCGCCGGGCTTCGGATCGCGAGGTGTAGAAGGAAAAATAACCGCCGTAAAATTTGCCCGCGAGAATAATATGCCTTTTTTTGGTATCTGCCTCGGTATGCAGATGGCCGTTATTGAATATGCAAGGAACGTCCTTGGCTGGACAGATGCCCATTCTACAGAAATGAATACTGCGACGCCTCACCCCGTTATTGCGTTGATGGATGAGCAGAAAAAGATAAAGAAAAAGGGCGGGACAATGCGGCTAGGCGCGTATGATTGTGCAATTGAAGAAGGTAGCCTTGCCCATAAGATTTATGACTCTACTATGATCAGTGAGCGGCATCGTCATCGTTGGGAATTTAATAATACCTACCTGGCTGATTTTGAGAGGGCTGGGTTAATACCCAGTGGGAAAAACCCTGAAAAAGGATTGGTAGAAATTGTGGAGTTGCGTAACCATCCATTTTTCATAGGAGTGCAATATCATCCGGAATTGAAAAGTACGGTCGAGAATCCTCATCCGCTGTTTGTAAATTTTGTTAATGCGGCTAAAGCTTATTCAGAATGGCGCACTACTCAATCAACAGAAAAATTGCAGAAGGAAGTTATATAATTCGCATATTTAATTTTTAAACCAA
>JANXYS010000320.1 GCA_025355935.1 Chitinophagales bacterium
GCACACATGGGTTGTGATATGCTTCACAAGGACGTTAGCATACTTGTAAAGAAACTTGCCAAAGAGTATAAGATAGATATTGATCCGCGTGATTATGGGGTTAAGTTAATTGGGTACCAGGGACCAGCCATAACCCCCGCCGAAAAGTTAAAAAGCTTTATCAATATGATTGACAGCTTAAAGCCGGGAAATACTTATTTATTTGTCGATCACCCTGCGTTTGATAGCCCCGAGATGCGTGCCATTTATCATATCGGTTACGAAAACGTGGCCACAGATCGTGAAGGGGTTGTTGAAACTTTTACGAGCCCGCTGGTAATCGCGGCATTGAAACGCAAACATATTAAATTAATAAGCTACGCTGATTTAAAAAAATAAAGAGAGCGTAGTCCTTTATGTATGGGCATGGCTGTGGTTTTTAATCCGACACCATTAATCCGTACAAAATTGAACCATCATGCTATTTTATTAAACACTTATCATCTTGACTATATGAAAACATTTTAAATAAACTCTCCCTCGTAAGTTTCAACAGTGAATTATTTGGGTGTGGTAGGGAATCAATCAGCATAGTAACTTGGAAACAAATCCACAAATTTAAAAAATATTCATGCATTCTACCTCCTGATAAATTCCTCTGATGAACCAATTAAATATTGAAACGAGCAGGCTAAACGTAAGAAATTTGCGCGACGATGATTTGTGGGATTTTTATTTGTACCGGTCTGATCCGCAAGTAACAAAGTACCAGGGTTTCGAGATAATGAGTATGCAGGAATGTGAAGACTTTATCGCTTCACAGACTGAAAGGACTTTTGGAGTTGCTGGAGAGTGGGTACAGTACGGAATCGAGGATAAAAATAATACGCGATTAGTTGGGGACTGTGCCATTAAACTAGACTTGCATGATGCAAGAATTTCTGAGATCGGTATAACCATCGCGCCCGTAAATCAACAGCGGGGTTATGCAAAGGAATGTTTGTCAGCAATTTTGACTTTCTTATTTGACCATGCAGGAATTCTTCGTGTGGTTGAAACTGTTGATGCAGACAACCTGGCTTCGGTTAAATTATTAGAAAGCATCGGCTTTAAAAAAGAAGGATATTTTATTGAGAATATATTTTTCAAAGGAAGATGGGGTAGCGAATATCAATATGCCATGCTCAAACGGGAATGGGACGCTAGAAGCAGATCATCTAGTAAAAATTAATTCAATTTCCTTCTGGTAGGTTTAAATTGTGTGTCGTATATTGGAACAGGATTTTGCTGCAATCTTTTTATTAGTATGCTAATCTCTATATCTAAAAAAAATACAAATATGAAACAGCCCGTTATTTGCCTGCTTGCCTTCATCTGTTTTAATTCTTTCAATATTTCTGCACAAGAAATTAAATTTAAAATTCCTGCAACAAGCTCCGGCCAACGTATCGAACAGGATTTTGGGCTTGGGATGATTTCGGTAAAATATTTTCGCCCTAACGTTAATAATCGAAAAGTGTTTAATGGCATGGAACCTTATGGTATCGTGTGGCGTACCGGAGCTAACAATGCAACTATGATTACACTCACTGATACGATACAGGTCGAAGGCCATACCCTGGCCCCCGGGGCATATTCTCTTTTTAGCATTCCGGATGCTACGGAGTGGACAATTATCTTTAATAAAAAGGCTGACCAATGGGGCGCTTATACATATGATGAAAAGCAGGATATTCTTCGCGTGAAAGTTAAGCCCGAAATGCTTGCAAATAAAATTGAGACCCTTACTATTCAGTTTGCCGACGTGCGCCAGGACAAGTGCGTGCTCCAGATTCTATGGGAGAACACTGCTCTAAACATTCACCTGGCAACCAATGTCGACGATCGTATTATGGCTAATATACAGGAAGCAATGAAGGGAGAAAAAAAGCCTTATTATATGGGTGCGATCTGGAGTTATAATCATAACCGCAACCTCGCCCAGGCATTGAACTGGATAAAAGAAGCTGACAAAGCCCAGCCAAAAGCCTACAATGTAAAATATTGGTTAGCGCGATTGCAACTTAAGACGGGAGATTCAAAGTCGGCAATTATTTCCGCAAACGAAGGATTGAAACTTGCAACTGCTGAAAAAAACGCAGAATACATCCGCCTAAATAAAGAGGTCTTGCACGATGCAGGAGTAAATTGATGCATCGGTGAAATCGGTCTTGTAGTAGGAAATTTTTACTCTCACTTTTCGCATCGTAAAGGCATAGTTATTTTATGGACTATAGTACACAGCCTAAAGTAGAATTGCATTTACCTCTTGACTGCTCTTTGAGTTTTGAAGTTGTGAAGAAGTTGAACCCGTCAATTTCCCGCGCTCAGTATAACGAGTCATTTATTGCGCCTCCCAAATGCACGGATTTAGCTGACTACATAAAGCGGGCGGTAAAGGGATTTGAATTGTTGCAAACTCCCGAACAATTGCGGCTTGTTACATTGGATTTATTTCAACAATTGAAAGCTGACCATGTGATATACGCAGAGATTCGCTTTGCGCCCCTGCAACATCTTTTAAAGGGATTAACTGCAACCCAGGTTGTTGAAATAGTAAATGCTACTACCGAAGAAGCTGTTAAAGATTACAATATCGAAGCTGGAATTATTCTCTGTACGCTGCGTCACTATTCTGAAGAGCAGAGCATGGAGACGGTCAGGCTAGTGAATCAATTCAAAGGGAGCCGGGTTGTAGGATTTGATATCGCCGCTGACGAAGCCGGC
>JANXYS010000331.1 GCA_025355935.1 Chitinophagales bacterium
GTACAGTACCGACATTCTTGCCGGGGCACTTGCGAACATCACACTGCAACTCGGGAACAACAACAAGATTTCGTTCAAGAATATCCTGAACGTAAACACCAGCAATTATAGTACGCTGCGTACAGGCAGGGAATTCGATAATGCCATCAACCCTGCGGGCGACCTTATTCGGGCGACAGAGCTTGCTTTTAAAGCAAACACTTTTTATAATACCCAACTTTCGGGCGAGCATAACCTTGCAAAATACAAACTGAAATTTCATTGGTTTGGAAGTTTCAATATTCTTGATCAGTACATACCTGATCAGCGCCGGTTGCAATACACGCAGGATATTCGTTTAACCGGGTCTCCGTATCTCGCCGCCATCGGTCAATCTAATGCTTCCCAGAAAAGTGGAAGCCGTTACTATGGTTTCCTGAATGATTATGTATACACTGCTGGTGGAGACCTGATAAAATCATTTAAGATAAATGATGTGGCACAGTCTGTAAAAGGCGGCTATTTTTTCCAGGTGAAAGACAGGTTGTTCAATTCTAGGCCCTTCTCGATTTACCTGCCTTCCGAGAACCTTGGCCTTCGTTCGCTGCCTGCCGACCAGATATTTGCCCCAGAAAATTTCGGCAATGGCACTGAAAATAAATTTGCTTTAAATGAGCTTTCTACTAATAACTACCGGTACATAGCCAATTCAATATTGAATGCAGGCTTCCTGCAATTCGACAACCAGGTAAAAGATAAATTAAGAATAGTATGGGGCCTGAGGGTGGAAGATTTTGACCAGGTAATCGGTAGCCTAAAAAAGTCGGATCCAAGGTTTGTGCATAGTGTAAAAACAGACTATCTGCCAGGGTTGAATATATCTTATAAGGTAAATCCTGTAACCAACGTTCGGCTTTCAGCCTCTCAAACGGTGATCAGGCCTGAGTTCAGGGAGCTGAGCACCTTCCAGTTCTATGATTTTGAGTTAGGTGCAACCACCGCGGGCTTTACAGGTTTGGTTAGAACCAAAGTTTCCAATTTCGATCTTCGATATGAAATATATCCAAGAGGTGGTGAACTTTTTACTGTTGGTGTTTTTTACAAATACTTTAAAAACCCCATTGAAGTTATTTTCAACAGTAATGGTGGAGTAGGTAGCAGTTCTTATAATTTCTTTAACGCAGATGAAGCCAATAGTTTTGGGGCTGAAGTGGAATTCAGAAAGAAGCTTGACTTTAATCCTGCACTTAAGAATTTCACAGTACAGGGGAATCTCTCCTATATCTACAATCGCGTAACCTCCTCAACAAATACTTTGAATCGCCCGATGCAGGGACAGAGTCCATACCTTATAAATGGTAGTATTCAGTACGACCTTGAGAAGTATGGTATCAGTACAACACTATTATTTAACGAGATTGGCCGTCGTATCGCTTTCGTGGGAGGACAAGATGCACCACCAGTATGGGAAAACCCACGCCCGATTCTAGATTTTCAAATAGCCAAGCGCATACTGCAGAAAAGGGGTGAGGTGAAACTGAATATTTCAGACATCATCAATAAGCAGGCAATCTTCTACAATGACTTAAACGATAATAAAAAATACGATAAGAGCGCTGATGCATTTGCCATTAAAAGGAAATACGGCAGCAACGTCAGTTTGACTTTCGGATACAATTTTTAAATAAACAAGATTAAAAAAATAAAAATCGAAACATGAAAAAGTTTTTCTTCTACGGTATTATCATTGCAGCAACCGCTTCAATGGGCTGTCGTAAAATAGAGGTAGATGGTACAACAACTACTGTAACTCCCCCGACGGGTGGGGGCACAGGCCCTGTCGAAAATGTAATCCTCGAAGGTCGCATTTCCGCAAACCGTACCCTCACGGCTGGCAATACCTATAAACTTCGTGGGTTGGTATACGTTACCAACGGCGCGATTTTAACTATCGAGCCTGGTACGAAAATAGTAGGTGAAACCGGCAAAAATGGTGGACTTATCATTACCCGGAGCTGTAAAATTATTGCCGATGGTACTGCTGATAAGCCGATCGTGTTTACGTCAGAAGCAGCTTCACCGGTACGCGGAGATTGGGCAGGACTTGTACTACTAGGTAATGCTCCTACCAACTCCTCTTTTAATGGTGTGCAGGGCCTCGGTGAGATCGAGGGCGGTATTAATAACAGTGATGGGTTGGGCTTATACGGCACGCCTTCTACACAGGCGCAGAACCCGGCTGATAACAGCGGAATACTGCGTTACGTACGTATTGAATATGCTGGTTTTGCCTTCTTGCCTGATAAGGAAATCAACGGTCTTACCTTTGGCGGAGTTGGTAATAACACAGTTATTGATCACGTACAGGTATCATATGCAAACGACGATTCTTTCGAATGGTTTGGTGGTACGGTGAATTGCAAACACCTTATTTCTTTCCGTACACTGGATGACGATTTTGATACCGATAACGGCTATAGTGGTAAGGTTCAGTTTGGAATATCTTTGCGCGACTCGTCTGTTGCTGACATATCAAAAAGCGAGGCTTTCGAAAGTGATAATGATGCAAATGGAAGTGCTTTATTACCACAAACCTTAGCTGTATTCTCTAATATGACCGTTATGGGTCCAAAAGCGACCCTGGAAAACAAAGGCAATACCCTGTTTGTTTGGGGAGCTCAGATTCGCCGGAACTCTAGCATGTCACTTTTTAATTCAATCATTATGGGCTATCCAAACGGGTTGTATATTGACGCTACTAAGGGAGTTCCAACTGATAATAATATTCCAGGCAGTCTAATGGTTCAAAATACAATTATTGCAGGATGTCCTACTCCAATTCTTTACAACATCGGCAGCAACACAAATGTTCCTTTAGTACCTAATACCACCGCTACAATAACTGCCTGGTTTAATACCCCGGCTTATGGTAACAGCATTCTTACAACAAATGCGGAAGTTGGTTTAATCGCACCGTTTAATTATACTGCGCCTGACTTTAATCCAAGCGCTTCATCAGTTGCTCTTTCAGGGGCATCATTTACAAATCCTAAGCTTACTTCAGGCTTTAGCAGTGTAGCGTATAAGGGTGCATGTGCACCTGGCGATACCTGGTGGAAAGTATGGACAAAATTTTAATTCTCTAGTTAACTTAATAAAAGCAGCATGAAAAATCATGCTGCTTTTTTAAATTTACATAATGCTTTTCCACTTACTTAGAAACAATATTACCGGTCGGATAATTTTTGTAGCGTTGTATTTCATCTGCGGCCTGCAGGCCTGTAAGTCAGGGGCTGTGAAGGTTCAGGCAAAAATAATTACTGTTGATCAACATCTGTTAGACTCTGTTAAAAATTCAAGCGACAGTGTTTACAGCAAGCCGTATTTCTCGCGTGATTTTGTTACTGCTATCTATTTTATAAACAGAACTGACAGTACCGTAGCCCAGGTTATGAAAGATAAAGACTCTGTTATTCGCCAGGTTTTGATATCCAAAGGAAAAAGAAAAATCTACGCTGCCCAATATTATCCGAATGGTCAGTTGATTGAGAATGTAAAACTCGACGGGTATGGCCAGTCCGGGGGAACCGGAATAGAATATTATGCTAGCGGTATTGTTAAACGCAGTGGAGTTTATCGAAGCGGATTACACATGGGTATGTGGCAGAATTTTGATTCCACGGGTGAGTTATTATCCACCGATGAATATGGGAAGGATGGCCAGGTAAATTTAAAAAGGAATAAATAAAACTTACTGAAACGAATTAATTCCCTTTGATAAATGACAACGGGAAACCTACTGGGTTGCCCGTTTTTTTTGCGTAGTATCCTATCCACTTAACGGGTGACACCTTAAGTACAAACACGCCATAAACATTATTAACTTCCCTCCCTCGCTGACTTCCTGGCCGCAAGCATAAACCCGAAAGTACTGCCCACATCTATTTTGCTTCGTACGTGTATCGTTTGCTTGTGAGCTTCAATAATATGCTTACAAATGGACAGGCCCAGCCCGCTACCACCAATTTTTCGGTTTCGCGCCTGGTCGGTCCGGTAAAACCTTTCAAAAATGCGGGGAAGGTGTTCCTCCCCAATTCCGGAGCCATCATCACTAATTTCTACCAGTACATTCCGCCCGTCAACATTGTAAAAACTTGCCTCTACCAGCCCATTTTGTCGGCCATACTTAATAGCGTTTTCAATAAAATTAATAAGCACCTGGCGAATCTTCTCTTTATCAGCGTACACAATCAGGGGAAACTCGCAGCCTTTTTTTACGATCAGCTTTATATTCTTGTCAGTAGCAGTAATGTCAAGCGTTTCATAAACATCCTTTGTTAATTCCTGGATGATAAATTCCTCCATATTTAATTTCTGTTCACCGCTCTCCAATCTTGAAATTTCATCCAGGTCGGCGAGGAGGTTTACCAGGCGGTCAATATTGCGTGAAGTGCTTTGGAGAAATTTTTCATTTACGGCAGGGTTGTATAAAGCGCCGTTTCTCAACGTATCTACATAACCCTGGATGGCAAATACGGGGGTTTTCAGTTCATGGCTTAAATTCTGCAAAAATTCTTTGCGGAAAGCCTCATTCTGCTGAAGAACTTCAATTTCCGCCTTCCGTTGCTCCGCCCATTTTTCAACATCCTCCCGTACTTCATCAATGCTTTTTTGCGGCAGGATATTTTTATAATAAAATTCTTCGCGCTTACTGGCCTTCGTTTGATAAATAAGTTTATAAATAAGTTTGATCTTGCGGTAAATAAATGTCTGCAGCGAAAATAAGATCAGGCCGAAACTACCAAGGAAGATCACAGCCAGGTAAATCAAAGCTACCCACCAGGAATGGTTAAACACATAAAGTCCTAAGGCAATGGGAACAGAAATGGTTAATGCTGTAAGAGCTGATAATTGTTGCGGCGAGAAGTTCTTTGCTGAAAACATAATTGAATCGTTGCAAGCTACAGGCAATTGCGCAAATATCAAGTTAAACTGCGAAGCGAGAGTTTAGGACAATGAATACGTTTTGAAAAACCGGGGGGTTATTTTGAAGAAGATGGCTTTTTACACCTCAAATTTGTATCCTACTCCTTTTACAGTAGTAATACAATCCAACTCCAACTTTTGCCTGATTTTCCGGATGTGAACATCAATGGTTCTATCGCCAACTATAACTTCGGTTCCCCATATTTGGTTCAGGATCTCATTTCTTAGGAAGACTTTTCCCGGTTTTGACGCAAGCAACGCGAGCAATTCAAACTCTTTCCGGGCCAGGACGATATCCGTTCCTTTGTGTGAAACCATATATTTTTCACGGTCAATCTCAATATCACCCACTTTTATTACGGGCGTTTCATCCTTATTTAAGCGACGGAAAAGTGCATTTACTTTGCTCATCAGAACTTTCGGGCTTACAGGTTTGGTTATATAATCATCTGCTCCATTTTCAAGCCCTTTTATCTCCGATGTATCATCACTCATTGCTGTGAGAAATACTATAAGTGTATTTTTAAATGCGGGAAGTCGACGCAGCTGGTTGCAGACCTCCAGTCCATTTTTTCCAGGCATCATAATATCTAGGATAATTAAGTCAGGCAAAAACTTCGGCGCCTTCTCAATGGCTTCATCCCCATTTTTAGCAGTAACTACCATATAACCTTCAGCAGCCAGGTTAAATTCTAGAATCTCCAGGATATCCGGTTCATCATCTGCAATTAAAATTTTTTTGGCTGTGCTCATAATCTTAAAGTTGTGCAAAATTAGTGATCCTCTGTTAGCTATCAACTCTATTGGACAGTCCAACATATTATCAAATTGTTAAGGGCGAGCAACGTTATTGACTTACAGTTTGTCTTAAACAATATTCCTTCAACAATTTGCAGCATCTTTGCTCATGAAATACACGATATGAAGAACATTGTTTTATGCCTCATTTTACTTATCAGTTCCTACACTGGTTTTGCGTTTACCGATACAGTCATAGTCGATTTTAAACGGGCATATTTTCACGATAAAATTATCGCTGAACAAAAATTAACTGACAAAGCGGATGGCAAAACGGATGGCGTTCTTCGTGCAGGAAACAACGAGGAAATTAATTTGCAGCTAACTGATGTTCTCTACCGGAAAATTAATGCTCTTCGGCAATGGGTGGATTCAACACGCTCCATTCCTTCCAACAATGAAAAGATTCGTTACCTCGGATATATTGAAGAACTTTTACACGCGTTTAGAGTTAGCTGGAGAACACGCCAGATCAATATTTTGGAGTTCCCGGTTGTAGAACAAACATTTGAACTGGCTCTCAAGGCTCAGTTAGCCGGCAAGTCGATTTTGCCGATTGTGCTTGAGGCTGATTACCCGGTCGCTAAAATCAACAGTTCAGTGTTCTTTGATAATAAAGAATATAGCAAAGCGCAAAACATCGTATACCTTAAGTACGCAACGCTCTATCCGGAAAAAATTCTCCAGAGCATCCGACCATACGCGAAAGAAAGTTTCGCTGACAGTTTGATCGTAGTAGCTGCTCTTAATAATCCTGTGCAGCTTTATTCATATGCCCAGAATGTACAATCTGCAGAAGGGAAGCTTATACAACGGAACACGAATCCTACGGTGGTAGCGGTTACGAAGTTGAGCAAAACACCCAATGCACTTTTCTATTTTCCATTTTTAGATGACCTTTTATCGGGCAAACAAAAAATTGACGAGATAAAGAAAATTGTAGGGGATGGAGATAAAGGGTATGATAGCGTGAGCTACTATAAACTGCTTGTTAGAACCGAGGAGGCATATTTCCAAAGATTGTCAGCTCCGGTACCGGATACACCCATTGCAATGTTTGGTGCAAATGGTTTGCATGATATGATCAAGCGCAAAGCACTCGAACATTTCATTACCCCAATCAATGCATTGCACGACCTGAGCAATATTAATCAGCGAATGAAAGCTATTGATCCGCTTACGCCGGAGGAAATATATTACATGATTGTCCTAGGTGAAAATGATATTTATACGTCCAGTTATAAGCATAGTTTTAACCGCATGCTCCAGCGGATGGGTACGGTTCCCCGCGGCGACTCACTTTTGCAAAAAGTAAATTTTGACTATTTTAAGAAGTTTATCAAGATGGCGGCGAACTATAATAAGCTTGATACTTTTTTGAGTCTTATGCCCGCTGCCAGTTCGGAAGAATTGATGAAAAACTTTGTAGCCAATCTTGATAAAGGTGATAATTTGGAAGATGCGGTAGACGTGGCAGACTCCTACAGCAGCATTGCTAACAAAAAATTACAGGCTTCTATTCTTTCCTATGTACGGGAAAATGAAAGTAAAAGCATAGCTGATGGTAACCAACGAGGCAAAACGATTTATGGATTGTTGAAGACTATTTTCCTTTCGGCCGATAGTAGTAACAAAGTGGATCTCACAACTGCTTTTGGAATTCCATCTATCTACGAAATTAGTAACAAGGAAATGCAGGATGCTAAAGGGAGAATCGTGCAGCAGGTTTTCTTCTATGGAGATGAAGATGGTAAAACTTTCTTTCCGCCTTTTGTAAATTCATTTAACCCTAAAGACTGGACCATCACTTCGAAGAAAGAGTGGGTAGAGATAAAATCGAAAAAAGGCAACGTTTTTGTTTTTGCAAACAAGCCTCTTAATTACAACGATAACCTGGATGATTCGGCGCAGGTTCACTTAGGAAACTACCTTATTTCCCAGGATATGAAGCCATCAGTGGTGGTTCATCGTGGACATAGCTATTGGTTAAAAGGCACTATTGACCGGATGCCCGATAACGCCAAAATTGTTGTGTTAGGCTCTTGTGGCGGATACCAGAATCTGAATGAAATTTTGGAAATTTCACCGGATGCGCATATCATTTCCACTAAGGAAATCGGTGCCGGAGATATCAACCGCCCTATTCTTAATTACCTGAATCAGAATTTTCTTTCCGGAAATCCCCTGTCCTGGAAAACCATGTGGGCATCGCTGACCAAACAATTTTCTACCGACCCCAGCCGCGTGATCAGGGAAAGTTGGGAAGATTATATTCCACCATATAAAAACCTGGGTGCCA